>QJWD01000158.1 GCA_003235465.1 Nitrospirota bacterium
ACCAGGAGCTTAAAACCTATACCGACCTGCTTGCCGGAAACGCGGGCCGCTGGCTCATGAAGGCCTATGTCGGAGGGTTCCGGGAAGCCTGGAGCCAAGTGGTGCTGAGAGCGAAGGATTTTCAAAACCGCCTTTACACGCAGGTCGAATCGAAGGGTGAATATCAACTGCTCAGGGATTTCGCGCCGCCAGGCCGGAGGTACGCGCTCATCAGGAAGCGCGACCCGTTCGCCCCGCTCATCATCGACGGCAAGCTTCAGGTGGTGGAGAAAAAACCAGAGGTGAAAGAGGCACCCAAGGTAGCCAAGTTCACCAAGGGGTTTGGCCGCGAGTTCAGGAACACGCCCAATATTCCCGAACCGATTTTCAGGAAGATCGAAAAAGATGATCCGGAGTTGTTCGCCGACCTTGAATTTCACGCGAAACTATTCAATAATCGCGAAAAATTGAAGGCAATGAACAACAAGGAGTATCGGAAAGCCGTCAAAAAATACAAGGGTTTGATCGAACAGGCCAACGGCACCAAGTTGTTGCCCACCCCCCTTCAGGCCAATTACGGATCTCTGAAACTCGTGGGTGTAATCTGGAAGGGGTCCGAACGGGTGGCCCTGGTCGAGATCAGCGGCAACAAGGGGCACACCGTCAAGAGGGGTGTCCTGATAGGCCCGAAATACGGTGTGGTCGAGTCCATCCAGCGCGACTCGATCACCGTCCATGAAAATTCCAGGGATTATCTTGGAAATATTGTTACCAAGAAAAAAGAAATTGAATTTCCCGAGCAATCCCAAGAGGAGGGATGAGGAGCCATTGTGATTAATAAAAATATTCAGATTGTTGCACGCATATTCTGTCTTGTTTCCGCCGTCGCCTTCGGTGCCGTGGCGAGCGCATCGGCGCTCGATAATGAGGGCGCGAAGGGAATTTCCGCCGCCGCGGGCTCGTCGTACGAGCCTGTGATGGTGGCTCAAAATGATGCGGGGCAGGAAGGCGCGGTTAAAATCACCGGCGTGAACGCCGTGGCCAAGGGGGAAAGCCGGTCCATCGTCTCGATCGAATCCACCGGCCCCTTGCAGTACACCGCGTTCAAGCTCCTCAACCCGTTGCGCCTGATCCTGGATTTCCCCAATATGGACAAGGGCGATATCACGGATCAGCTCGAGATCAACAAAGGCGTGGTGGAAAGCATCCGCTCCCTGTACTTTCATGAAGCCGAGGTCCTACGTGTTGAAATCGTCCTTTCCAAGCCCTCGGAATACGATATTCAAAAGCCCCTGAATAACAAACTGGTCATCTACCTGCAGGAATCCGGCGCCATGGAACTGGCCAAGGCCCCCCAGGCAGAACCCAAGGAGGCCGCCCAGCAGGACATGGCCGAGGAGGGGCAGGACACGGTGAGAATGGGGGAACCCAAGGTCGACCCGTGCGCAAAAATGCTGCACGGCGACAAGGAAAGAATCTCCCTCGATTTCCAGGGCGCCAGCATCCGCAACCTGCTTCGCATCATCTCGGACATCAGCGGCTTCAACCTGATCCTTTCCAATGAGGTGTCCACCTCATCCGAAAAGGTCCATATGCGGCTTCTCGACGTTCCCTGGAACAAGGCGTTCGACGTGATCCTGAAAAACAGCGGCCTCGGCGTCAAATGCTCGGGAGACAACATCATCCGCATTGCCACCAAGGTGGCCCTGGCAAAGGAAGAAGAGGCGGATGTGAAGGCCAACGAAAGAAAGCGCAAGGAGGAGGAGACCGCCCGCCTCGCGCAGCCGCTCATCACCGAAGTGGTGCAGATCAACTACGCGAACATCGAGGATCTGGCGAAAAACCTCAACGCGCTTCTCCAAAGCCAGGTCATTGCTACTGGCGGAGTTGGTGGAAGCTCCTCACAGCGTCGCGGCCTGATCACGGTTGACAAGCGCACCAACAAGCTCATCCTGACCGACATTCAAGCCAACATTGACGACATGCTGGGCCTCATCCGCATTCTCGACATCCAGACGCCGCAGGTGATGATCGAAGCCCGCATCGTCGAAGTGAACAAGGAGTTCACCCAGGAGCTCGGCGTGCAGTGGGGCCTCACCTCCAACGGGCCCACGAGCACCAACCCGCGTGTCGGCGGTACGCTTGGCCAGGGTGATCCCTTCATCGTCGACCTGTCTCCCGGCGGCGTGCCCCTCGGCGCGTTCAACTCGGCGGGCATCGCCCTCGGGTTCGCGGAGTTTCTGCCCGGCATGGATCTGGATATTCAGCTGCAGGCGCTGGAGAGGGAAGGCAACGCCCGCATCCTGTCCAGCCCGAAGGTGACGACGCTCGACAATAAAGAGGCCAAGATCAAGGCCGGCGAAAAAATCCCCTTCGAAACCGTTTCGGAGCAGGGTACGCAGATCGAGTTTGTCGAAGCGGAACTCAGCCTGACGGTGACGCCGCACATCACCTCCGACGATTACATCTACATGATCATCGCGGCAACGAAGAACAACGCCCTGGAAACCACCACGCAGACGGGGCAGATCCGCATTCAGACCAAAGAGGCGTTTACCGAGGTGCTGGTCGCCAACGGAGACACCACGGTGCTGGGCGGAATTTACGAGAGCGAGGTCATCCGCAACAAGCAGTCGGTGCCTTTCTTCTCCAAGCTGCCCCTCCTCGGGCCCCTGTTCAGAAATCAGGACGATACAGACACCGTGGACGAGCTGCTCATCTTCATCACTCCGACGATTGTTGTGAAGTATGAACAGCCTAGGTCATGAAGCGGCTGACCATCGCCCTTGCCGAGAGAAGTTATGACATCGTGATCGGTCGCAACCTGCTCCGGCAGGCGGCGCCCCTGTTCGGGGAGGCTGTTACGCCGAGCCAGGTTGTCGTTGTAACCCATCCTTCCATCAGAAAGCTGCACGGCGAGGCCCTCATGGAGGGCCTCGCCGGCGGCGGCATTCCGACCCACATCATCGAGGTGCCCGAGGGCGAGGCGTCCAAGTCCCTGAGCCAGGCGGGCCTGTTGTACGACCGCCTGCTCGAGATGCGGTGCGACCGCCGCACCCTGCTTCTTGCCTTCGGCGGCGGTGTGATCGGCGACCTCACCGGCTTCATAGCCGCGACCTATCAGCGCGGCGTGCCCTTCGTGCAGGTGCCGACGACGCTCCTGTCGCAGGTGGACAGCAGCGTGGGCGGCAAAACCGGCATCAACCATCCCCGCGGCAAGAATATGATCGGCGCGTTCTATCAGCCGAAACAGGTGATCATTGATCTCGAGACTTTGGCCACACTGCCGCCGAGGGAATTTCGCGCCGGCCTGGCCGAAATCGTCAAGCACGGCGTCATCGCCGATGCCGGCCTGTTCGCCTACCTGGAAGGCAACGCGGAAAAAATATTGAACCAGGACAGCGAGTGCCTGGAGCACATCATCGCCGCCTCCTGCGCCATCAAGGCCAACGTGGTGGAGCAGGACGAGCGCGAAAGCCGCATCCGCATGGTGCTCAACTTCGGCCACACCCTGGGCCACGCCATCGAAGCGCTCACCGGCTACGCCGAGTGGATTCACGGCGAGGCGGTGGCCATGGGCATGGTGGCGGCGGCGCGCCTCTCCCAGGCCGCGGGCCGATGCGGCGGCGAAGTGGCGAGCCGCATCGAGGCGCTGCTCAGGCGCTTCGGCCTGCCCGTCGAGTTTCCCGGCCTCGGTGTGAACGCCGTGATCGAAGCCCTGTACCTAGACAAGAAGACCAGCCATAAGAAGCTCACCCTGGTTCTTGTTTCCGCCATCGGCTCGGTTGACATTGTCGATGACGTGGACGAAAATATTATTCGCAAGCTGCTTGAGGAAACAGCCCGGGAAAAAACCTCGTGAGGAATCTAACCATGTCCCGCTGCCCTGCCACCGCGTTCACCTTTGTCCTGGTTTTCCTGCTGGGTATTGCCGCGCCCTCCACGGGGCAGGTTTACAAATGGGTGGATAACGAAGGCAAGACGCATTTCACCGACAGCCTCGACAGCGTTCCCGAGGAATTCCGCTCGCAGCTCCCAAAGAAAAAACTGCCCGACCTCTCCACGGTGGAGGACGTGAGCGCGCCCGCCACCCAGGCGGAAGGGGAAGAGGCCGCCTCGGCGGAAGAGGAAAAAGCCGCGAGCGATAAAGCCAAGAAAGAGGAAGAAGAGAAGAAGAAGCCTGAAGGCCCGTCTCCTGAAGAAATCGCCGCCGCGGGCGAGGCGGCCACCTTTTTGCGCGGCAGCATCGCGCGTTACCAGTCCTACGAAGGCAGCATTCCCAACACCATCACCAACAACCAGCTGTACGACCTGTTCCAGTCGGAAGGGCCAGAGAAGGAAGCGCTGGCCGAAAAGCTCGGCGGGATGGAATTGCCCGAACTCAAGCAAACCGCAGCCTACCTCAAAAGCAGCCTGGCCGCCGACAAGAAATTCCGCACCGCCGGGCCGATGCTCACCGTGCTCACCCGGCAGGCTCTTTCGCGCCTTAAAAGCGAAGAAGGACAGAAACAGGCGCTGATCGAGAAACTGGAAGCGGTGCAATCCGCCAACCCCTAACGCCGCCCCGCCAACCTGCGGCAGCGAAAAAGGATGTAGGAAAAACCCCCTCCTCCCCCAGCCGCCCCCGGCTGAAAAGTCTATGCCT
>QJWD01000064.1 GCA_003235465.1 Nitrospirota bacterium
GACCGCATCATCGGCAGGCTGTCCAAGGGCTTTCAGCAGCGCGTCGGGCTCGCGCAATCGATGATCCACGATCCGGAAATCCTGATTCTCGACGAGCCCACCGTCGGCCTCGACCCGATCCAGATCATCGAAATCCGCAAGCTCATCAAGGAGCTCTCCCTGTCGCACACGATCCTCCTCAGTTCGCACATCCTCCCCGAAGTGACGATGATCTGCAACCGCGTCATCATCATCAATGAAGGCCAGATCGCCGCCGAGGATTCGCTGGAAGGGCTGACCTCGTCGCTGAGAAAAAGCGAACGCCTGCTCCTGAAGGTGCGGCAGGCGGAAAACGGCGTCGCGGAAAAACTGGGTGCACTCGACCAGGTGCTCGCGGTGACGCCGCAGGCGGCGGGGGAATACCTCATCGAATGTGAAATCGATTCGAACCTGCAGGACACCATCGCCCGCCTGGCGCTGGGCGAGGCCTGGGGCCTCGTCGAACTTCGGCCGCTGGCCATGACGCTGGAGGACGTGTTCCTCAAGCTCACCCTTGAGGAAAGCGAGGTGAAACAGTGAAAAACGCCTGGATCATCGCCAAGCGGGACATGGCGTCGTTTTTCAATTCGCCGGTGTTTTACGTCGTCACCACCGTGTTCCTCATCCTGTTCAGCTACATTTTCTTCACCATCCTGAACATGTTCGGCGTGCAAAGCATGCAGGCGGCCCAGTTCCGCGGCATGGGCGTGACGATGAACATGAACCAGATGGTGGTCGAACCCTCGTTCGCCAACATGGCGGTGATGCTCCTGCTCATCATCCCCATTCTCACCATGCGCAGCTTCGCCGAGGAAAAGAAGAACAAGACCTACACCCTGCTCCTGTCCTCGCCGGTGCACTTGAAGGAGATCATCCTCGGCAAGTTTCTCGCCTGCCTGGGGGTGGTGACGCTGATGATATTCATCAGCGGCTATTCCACCGGCTTCCTGTTCTGGATGGGGCGGCCGGAGCTCGGGCCGATCCTCGCGGGCTACCTCGGCATGGTACTGATGGCGGGATGCTACATCGCCATGGGGGTGTTCGCCTCGTCGCTCACCGACAACCAGATCATCGCCGCGGTGCTCGGTTTCGGTTTTTCGCTCTTCATGTGGATCATCGGCTGGACGTCGCAGGTGGTTGGCGGCGATTTCGGCCAGGTGCTGGAATACCTGTCGCTGGTCGACCACCTGGAGCGCTTCCTCAAGGGCATCATCGACACCAGCGACCTGGTTTATTATTTTTCGTTTATCGTGTTCTTCCTGTTTCTCACGCACAGGGTGCTCGATTCACAGCGATGGAGATGATGCGATGAAACGACTGGCTCCTTTCGCCGGCTGGGCCGCCTTGTTCGCGCTGTTTTCAGCGCTGTTTTTCTACGTCGCCGTGCCGCACCAGACAATGGTGATCCTGCCGCTCGCAGGCCTCGGCGTGGCGCTCGGCCTCGTTTTCGCCTTCGCCGAACGCGAGGCGCTCGGCCGGGCGATGAAAACGCGCTCTGCGGCCATGGGCCTGAACAGCGTCGTGCTGACGGCGATTTTCCTCGGCATCCTGGTGTTCGTCAACCTGATCGCCCACCGCCACAAGCACCGCATCGACACCACCGAAACCGGCGCGTTCACGCTGGCGCCGCAAACCGTCAAGATCGCGAGCACGCTGCCGCGCGAGGTGAAGATCACCGCGTTTTTCCAGACCCAGGCGCCGGAAAAATCCAAGTTTAAAAATCTCGTCGAGGGCTACCTCGGCCTGTCGGACAAGATCAGCGTCACCTACGTCGACCCCGACAAGAGCCCCTCCATCACCAAGCGCTACGGCGTCACCACCTACGGCACGCTGGCGCTGGAGAGCGGCGCGCAGGAAACCAAGGTGAAGGAGGCGAACGAGGAAAACCTGACCAACGCCCTGCTCAAGGTCACCAAGGACACGAAAAAGAAAATCTATTTCCTCACCGGCCACGGCGAGAAGGACCTGAAGGACGCCCAGGGCCCCGGCTACGCCACCGCCAAGAGCATGCTCATGCAGGACGCCTACGAGGTGGAGGAAATGCTGCTGCTTCAAACCACGGCCGTTCCGGAAGACGCGGCGCTCCTCATCGCCGCCGGCCCCGAGAAGCCCATCGCGCCACAGGAGCAGGCCGCCATCGAAGCGTACCTTGCGAAGGGCGGCGCGGTGTTCCTCCTCGTCGACCCGAACTCCCGCTTCGGCATGGAGGACCTGCTCAAGCGCTACGGCCTCCTGGTCAAGGAAGACATCGTCATCGACCCGGTCTCCAAGCTCCTCGGCGGCGATTTCGCGGCCCCCGTCGTCAGCCAGTACGTGGCGCACGACATCACGCGCGATTTCAAGCTCGCCACCATTTTTCCGGTGGTGCGCTCGGTGCGCGCTATACCCACCGAGGGGGTGGAAACACAGGAGCTGCTTCTCACCGGCGAAAACAGCTGGGCAGAGAGTGAGCTGGATTCGACGCAGGTGCGGTTCGACGAAGGCAAGGACGACAAGGGCCCGGTGCCGGTGGCGGCGCTCGCCTCAAGGCCGGTGGCCGGCGCGGCTGGCGCGGCCAAACCCTCTGAGGGTGAAAAAGCCCCCGAGCAACCCAAGGGCCGGCTCATGGTGGTGGGCGATGCCGATTTCGCCAGCAACCAGTACATCAACTTTTCCGGCAACAGCGATTTCTTCCTCAACACCAGTTCCTGGCTGACGGAGGAGAAGAACCTGATTTCCATTCGCCCCAAAAACCGCAAGGAAACACCCATCGAGCTGACGCGCGCGGGCGGCACCGTGCTGTTCTTCCTCGGCATGGTGGTCATCCCCGGCTGCGTGGCGCTGGCGGGCCTGCGCAACTGGTGGAGGCGGAGGCGGTTGTGAGGTTCAAGGGCACGCTTTGGCTGGGGGCCGCCCTCCTCGCCATCGCGCTTTACTATTTCCTGGTCGATGTGCCGAGGGAGGAAAGGCAACTCGAGGAAAAGGAGCGCGCCGAAACCCTGCTCCTGTTCGACAGCGAAAACGTCGACACCCTCACCGTCTCCCGCGAGGGTGGAAGCTACACCCTGAAGCGCCTGGGCCAGGATGACTGGGAGCTCACCAGCCCCGTGAACGCCAGGGCCGACAAGGACACCGCCGAGAACATCCTCTACGAACTGGGGCATGCCCGCTTTTCGAGCGTGGTCGCCGAACCCGCCGAGGACCTCGCCGCCTTCGGTCTCGAAAAACCCAAAACCACCTTCACCGTCACCCTGAAAGGCGGCGAAAAACTCGCCCTGCATCTCGGAGACAACCACCCGATGGGCCAGGGCCTCTATGTGAAAACGGCGGACAAGAACCGCGTTCTCCTCGCCTCGCTAGTGCAGGAGGATCTCGACAAGTCGCTGTTCGAGGCGCGCGACAAATCCATCCTGAATTTCAACCGGGAAGACGTCGCGCGGGTGGCGCTCCGGCAAGGCGAGCGCGAATTCGCCCTCAAGCGCGAGGGCGAGGGCTGGGTCCTCGAAGGCAAGGACCACGGCAAGGCGGACGGCGACGCTGTCGACCATCTGTTAAACAGCGTGCTCGCGGCCCGGGTCACAGAATTCGTCGCCGAGAAGCCGGAGGCCCTCGCGCCTTATGGCCTCGTCCCGCCCGCCACCGAACTCACCCTCGAGCAAGCAGGCGGGAAACCCGCGCTGTCGCTCCACCTGGGCCGTGTGGAATCGGGCCGGGGGGTTTACGCCCAGGTCAAAGGCCAGGCAAACGTGGTGCGCCTGCCCGGCACCTTCAACGACACCTTGTCGAAACATCCCGCCGACTTCCTGGACAAAACCCTCTTCTCCTTCAAGGAAGACGAAATTCTCGGCCTGGTCCTAAGCGACAAGGGCTCAACCATCGAACTGGATCCAGAAGAAGGCGGCGCGGGGCGCTGGAAAATCACCCGGCCCAAGGAGCAGGCCGCCGACGCCTCCACCGTCGCCACCCTGCTCGTGGATCTTAGGCAGGCGCGCATCGGCGAATTCGTCCAGATCAGCATGGACCACCCCGAAGCCTTCGGCCTCGAGAGCCCGGCGCGGGAATTCTCCGTTCTCCTTAAGGGCGACCAGCGCTGGACACTGGCCATCGGCAACCCCACCGCCGACGGCAAAAGCGTGTTCGCCCGTGAGGCGGGAAAGGCGCGGGTGTTCGTGCTCGAGAGGGCGACCGTGGACAAGCTGTTCCGTTCCCTAAGCGACCTCACCGACAAGAAGCTGCTTTCGTTCAAGGACGACGATGTCGGCGGTTTGGAGATAAAAACCTCTGAAGCCACCTTCCGCCTGAGCCGCGAGGACGAAACCTGGCGGCTCGACGAGCCGGAGAAAATCGCCCCGCTCAAGGACTTCCTCGTGAAAGACATCTTCTGGACGCTCAAGCACCTGGAGTACACCACCCGGCTGGAAGGGGGCGCAGGCCCGACCGGACTGGACGCCCCGGCCCTCGCCGTCACGCTGTACGGAAAAACCGGCGGGAAGCCGCTGGCCGGCATCACCGTCGGCCTTGCCGCGAAGGAGGGGGGCCGCTACGCCTCGGTGCTTGCCCCCGACGGCGGCCTGGTCACCATCCCCGAACGGTTTC
>QJWD01000051.1 GCA_003235465.1 Nitrospirota bacterium
GGTGGACGGGGGCGCAAGAGCGGTTCGTCACGCCCTGGGATGCGGCGGGGAAAAGCGGCCAGGAAAAATGTTTCGGGGAGCCCGGAGGGACCCCTGGCTCCCCGATCGAGGCCGGGCTCACTTCGCCTTGACGGCGATTTTCCGGACCTCTTTTTTCGCTTCACCGGTCTTCGGCAGGCGGATCTTCAAGACGCCTTTCTTGAACGAGGCGTCGATCTTGTCGACATCGACCGCCGCCGGCAGCGGGACGCTGCGCTTGAACGAGCCGTAAGACCGTTCCATGCGGTAATAGTCTTTCTTCTTTTCCTCCTTTTCCATCTTCTTCTCGCCCTTGATGGTGAGAACGTTGCGGGTGAGCGAGACATCGATGTCTTTTTCATCGAGGCCCGGCAGCTCGGCGGTGATTTCAAGCTCGGTGTCGGTTTCGCTGACGTCCAGTTTCGGGATGACAGCCGCCCCTTCACCGTTCTTGCGCTCGCCAAAGGGCCGGAACAGGTTTTTGTTGAAGTTTTCGAACAGGTCGTTCATCTCCTTTTGCAGGTCGAACAACCCGCGGCCCATGCCGAAACGCATCATCTCGTTGTCCTCGGGCCAAATCCTCGGAACCAGATCCTTGATGCTCATGATACGCCTCCTTTTCTATCGGGTTACTGAATGCGGCTTGCGGCCCAGGGCCAGCCGCCCATCACCTCCTGTCCAATAATAAGATGGGCTGAAAATATCGTCAAGCAAGGGGGTTGGAAAAAAAACTTTCGGGCAGGGCGAGGCGGCGAGTGCGGCCTGGGGTGCGGCCACGCGGGACGGGCGCGGTGAAAAAGAAAAGGGTTTGCGGAGAACGTCCGCAAACCCCATTTCCTTAGAAACCGCCTTTTGTGGTGACCTCCGGCCAAGGCCGGAAGGTATTTCCTTCAGGTACCTGATTGTATGCTTGTCCTCCCCCGCGGCGCTTTGGCCAGGCCGCGGGGGAGGGGCTGTCTCCTGATGGTGAAGCTTAGTTAGCTTTGTCTTCCGACGGAGCCTTATCGGCGCCCTCATCGGAAGCGCCCTTGGCGCCACTGTCGTCAGCCGCGACGGGAGCTGCCGGATCACTGGCGAAAGCGGTGAAAGGCAGAGCGAGAGAAGCAACGAACATGAGGCCTACGATGTAGATGAATGCTTTTTTCATGATTCCCCTCCGTTTCGAATAAAAAGTTAGTGAAGGCGGTTACTAAACCTAATCTAGCATCGGGTGGGATGAGCCGCTTTGATCTAAATCACAAAAAAACAACTTTTTTCGCACGCTTCTCAAAGGGCGGAGGTTGGCGGATGAAAAGGGCCGTTCGACCGGTTTATAGGTTGCGAAAAATCAACAGCTTGCAGGTGATGAAATTTTAAGGCCCGAAAAATGAAGGTCCTCCGCCGGGGGGAGAAAAAGTGAAAATAAATGCAAATTTCCGCGAAAATGCGGGCCGGAGCGCCCGCCTTAAATGGCGGGGCGGTTAATATTTGCGCCAGAAGAGCCAGGCGCTCAGGAATTATTATTGCTTGAAGCGGGTTTCTCTTCGCCCAGCAGTTTCAGGTCTTCCACTTCCAGCTGAATTTCCTTGTAGTTGTAGATGCGGTCGGGCCGCGAACTGACTTGGCGGATCTTAACGCGCACGCGCCGGTGCTCGTCGCGGGCGGATTTCAGCTGCTGGTGCAGTTGGTCGAGGGTGGCCACGTGCTGGCCGTCCACCATCAACACGCGGTCCCAGGTGCGAATGCGGCGGCTCTCGCCGATGGAGCCGGGTTCGACGTAACTCACCCTGAGCGTGTTCTCGAGTTCAAAGCGGTCGCGGTAATTCACCGGCGCGAGGAGGACGCCCGAGACGAAAACGCCCTTGCGCCTGGTGATCAGCGGCGCGGGGTTCAATCGGCCCGCGACGATGACGGGTTCGCCCTTACGCAGCACCTTGAGCGCCACGTTGTCGAGACGGCCGCGCAGGGCGTGGATCAGCTGGCCCTCGTTTTCGACGGTTCCGTCATAGCCTTCGATGCCGATGATCTGGTCCTCCTCCCTGAGCGGCAAAAGATCGGGAGCGAGGTAGGATTTGGCGACCACCAACTGACGGCGGTCGTCGATGTCTTCCTTGAACATGACGGTGAGGTCGGGCGGGGAAGGATCGTGCCCTTCCTTGAGCAGTTCGAAGACGCGGCAGAGGTAGCGCATCGGCTCGGCGAAGTTGGTGTTCTGGTCCTCGTCGTTATCGAGGGTGGCGGTGTTCATGCCCACCACCTTGCCGGTTTTCATGCTGATGAGCGGGCCGCCGGAATTTCCGGGGTTGATCGGCGCGTCGGTCTGCAACAGTTCGCCGCCCAGGCGCGAGGTCATGCCGGAGATGATGCCGCGCGTGCCGGTGAACGAGAATTTCCAAGGGTGGCCGAAGGCGCCGATGGAATGGCCGATCTCGGGAAAGCCGTCGCAATCCGGCGCGGCGCTTTTCGCGGTTTTGGACACGCCGGAGGGCGGGATGCGGATGATCGCCACATCGAGATAGGGATCGACGTAGATTTTCTCCGCCGGCTGAAAGGGCTGGCCGTAAAAGCTCACCGCGACGTGCGAGGGGGAGCGCGTCACCACATGCGCGTTGGTCATGATCCAGCCCCGGCTCTCGTCGAGCAGGAAGCCCGCGCCGGTTGAAAACCCCTTTTTGTCGCCTTCGAAGGGGACTTCGACCCGCGTTTCAATTTTCACCGTGTATTTGAGTGCTTCCTTGAATATCTGTTCGTCCTCGGCGAACGCGGCGGTGACGGACAGAAGGAACAGGGCGGAGACGGCAAAAGAGCAGATTTTTTTCATGGCGTTGGGGTTGGGTTGACAGGCCCGGATGAACCCGGCCGGCGCTCCCGGCGGGCTGGGCCCTGGCCGAGAACTTATTGAAAAGACGCCACTTATTTTACTTGGACGGGGTTCGGCTGTCAATACGGGAGGTGACGGGGGAGGGGTAAGGCTCCCGGGGGGTTTTTTAGCCCCCCGGCGTGTCTTTCGCGGGTCAGTCCCTGGGGTTGCCCATGATGCGAAGCAGCATCAGGAACAGGTTGATGAAGTCGAGGTACAGCCGAAGCGCGCCGCTGATCGCCTCCTTGGTGTCTTCCTCGCTGCCTTCGTTCCCCAGGATGTTCATTTCCTTGATCTTCTGGGTGTCGTAGGCGGTGAGGCCGACGAAGATCAGCACCCCGGCGTAGGTGATCACCGAATGCATCACCGGGCTTTTCATCCAGATGTTGACCACCGAGGCGATGATGATGCCGATCAGCCCCATGAACAGGAAGCTGCCGATGGAGGTCAGGTCCTTTTTCGTGGTGTAGCCGTAAAAGCTCATCGCCGCGAAGGTGCCTGCGGTGACGGAGAACGTCGCCGTGATGGATGCGCCGCTGTACACGATGAAGATCGACGAAAAGGTCAGGCCGGTGAGGCCGGCGTAGAGGATGAACACCCCGGTGGCCTGGCTCGCCGACATCTTTTCCACCCAGCCGGACAGGTAGACCACGAGCCCGAGCTGCGCGATGACCAGCACGATGGGGATCACCGCGTTGCCGAAAATGATATTGAGCAGGGTGGGGCTGCTGGCCACCATGTAGCCCATGACCCCGGTCACGGCGAGGCCGGCGGTCATCCAGTTGTAGACGCGCACCATGAACCGCTGTTGTTCGGCGGCGGTGGCGTCCAGACTCATTGTCCTAGTGACATTGTCCATGGTCGATTTTTCCTTTATTGCATTGGAAAAGAAGGGTTCCGCCTCAAGTTGCGGGCCCCGTTTCGTTTCAGGGAGGTTATAAAATGGCGGATAGCGCCTGTCAAGCCCAGTCGTAGGCTTGCGGCCGAGGGCCCGCGGCTCACCTCTATTCATCATTCTAGCAGATTCGGCCCGCCGGGGGGAGTTTTCGCGAGTTTCGCCTCGCAGCTCTCGGCAAGGCCGGCGGCGGCCTGCCCCGGGCCCTCGCCGGTGGCGGCCAGTTGGGCGTGCAGGAGCCAGGGCAGGGCGCTCTGGCAGTCGTCTCGGGCGAGGTGCAGGCGGCCGAGCTTGAGAGACAGCCCGGCGCGGGTGTCGCCGTCGAGGTTGGTGTTGTTGAGGTAGAGGGCGTACTGCCTGGCCGCGAGGTCAAGGTGGCCTTTGGCCTCAAGCGCCTTTGCCGCCTCGAGCCAGGGGGCGGGCTTGGCGTGGCGGGCCTGGCCGCCCATTTTGCCGAACAGCTTGGCGAAAAACAGGCCGAAGGCCGCCACCGTCACCACGGTGAGGACGAGAACGAATAGCTTGATGGCGGGGCTCACCCCTTCGCTGGGGAGGCCGGGCGGTTTTTGGTTCATGTCCCTCGGGTCTCCCTCGCGGTGATTGGACTGTAAATGGCCGGCGGCCCCCTGGGGCTTGCCTGTTTGCCGCCCTGTTCGGGGCCGCCCCGGGGGCGCACCCCGGCGCGGCGAGCAACCGGGCCTGCGGGCTCCCGCCGGGCCGTGCCCGTAACTCCTTCCTTTTCATATAAAAAATTGCAAAAAAAATCATTAAAAAAATGATTAATAGATTTTATTTTGCTATCCTTCATAGCGCCGCCCGC
>QJWD01000387.1 GCA_003235465.1 Nitrospirota bacterium
TTTTCATTGACCGGGGCGATCTCTTCACGTTCCTTGCCGGACAGCTGCGGAACCTGGTCCAGGCGGGTGACGTATTTGACTTTGTTTTTTTCCTTGAGGTGTTTGGCGGAAAAAGACATGAGCACCTCCAGTGAATACCCGAACCCTGGGGAACGCCGGGGGGCGGATTTGGATTAAAATTTAGCGTTTGCTGCGCTTGCAGGAAGCCCTCCCTCCCGCCGGGTTTGTAAGCCTTAAGATGGTTGGCCTGGAAATAAGGGGAGAGTCGGGTTGACGATGGGTTCCTGGCTCCTGGTTGCTTTCAATCAGCTCAACCGGCTTTTTGCCGGGCCCCCGAGCTTGCCCGCCTGAAACCCGCCGAGTGAAGGACCCGGCGGGAGGGCAAAATACCCGCATTACGCCATGCACGCGGGAAAGCAAACAGGACTCAATTCTTTATGTACTTAGAATATAAGAGATCAAGGAGTTGGGGGCAAGCAAAAACCCGGCGGGCATTAGGAAGGGATATTGCCGGCCCCGCCGCTATACGCATAACTAATTGAAAAATTAGGATTTTATGGGTTGTTTGAGGCGGGCGGGGAGTCCTGGAAATCCGCCAAACGAAAAGCGCCGGCTGCGCTCATCGGCCAGATTTTCATTCCCTTTCGCATTGGCGGGGGCTATTCAGGAGGAGGAAAAATCCTATTGACAGGTTTGAAAGATGACATATAATGCGATGCTTATTTTGCCTAATATCGGCTTCAATCGCCCCATTTTCATGCCATTGGAAAATGAACCCCGGGAAGGTCGCCGGGCGGGGCGTCAGAAATTGTTTAAGAGACTTTGTTGAGCGGTTAATTTCAAGAGGAAAGGAGATGGATCGATGAAGAAGACTTTGATTATGAGTGTGTTGGCGGTATTTTTCCTGAGCGTTGCAGCCTCCGCTTTTGCGGCCGACTGCCCGCAGCCGAGGAAGACCAAGGCGGCCCCGTCCAATATTGCAGGCAAGGATGAAACCGCCGGCGCCGATGCGGCCAACGGCAAGACCCTGTACGAGAAAACCGCCAAGCCGATGGCCTGCAAGAACTGTCATGGCGACGCCGGCGACGGCGGCGGCAAGCTGGGCGCGGCGCTGAAGCCGAAGCCCCGGAATTTCACCTGCGCCGAGACCATGAAGGACGTGTCCGCCGGCCAGATGTTCTTCATCATCAAGAATGGTTCCGCCGGTACCGGCATGGCGCCCCACGGCAAGACCCTGAAGGACAAGGAAATCTGGGACGTCATCAAGTATGTCCGCGAAACCTTCGTAAAATAAGTTAGAGGCTTTTAAAAGAGGCAAGCCGCCCTCGGGCGGTTTGCCTTTTTTTTTGCCCGAAAGTCCTGGCCGCGTATAATCGGGGCCATAAGGGTAAGCCCCTTCCCTGATGAAAGAGAGCGCATGACAGCCACCGTCCCATCAGCCCGCGCCGTGGTGCTTCCTCTGGTCTTCCTTCTTGGACTCCTTGGATTGCTCGGTCCCGCGCCGCTTTTCGCCGAGGGCGCGCCGGGTTCGCCCGAGCGGCCGCTCACCATGATGTTCGTGCCCTCCGGCGACTCGCAGGTGATTCTGAAAGGCGGCGAGGAACTCTCGCGCGCTCTTTTCGAGGAAACCGGCCTGCATTTCAAGACCTCCGTCGCCACCAGCTACGCCGCGGTGATCGAAGCCATGGGAACAGGCAAGTCCGACATCGGCTGGTTGCCTCCCTTCAGTTACGTGCTCGCCCGTGAGAAGCACGGCGTGGAGCTTTTGTTCGTGGTCGAGCGCTTCGGCAGCCCGTTTTACAGGGGGCAGATCGTGGTGCGCGCCGACAGCTCCATCCAATCCATCGCCGACCTCAAGGGCAAGACCTTCGCCTACGTCGACCCGGCCTCCACCTCGGGGCATCTTTACCCCAAAAGCCTGATCGCCGCGAGCGGCTTCAACCCCGACCGGTTTTTCTCCCGCGAGCGGTTTGCCGGTTCGCACAACGCCGTCCTGCTTTCGGTGTTGAAGGGCGAAGTCGACGCCGGGGCGACCTATGACGACGTGCGCGCCACCGTGGTCAAAACCTACCCGGAAATTTTCCAGAAGGTCCGCGTTCTGGCCTACACCCGCGACATTCCCAACAACACCGTCACCGTCAGGAAGGACCTGCCGCCGGATATTGCCCTGCGCGTGAAAACCGGCTTGCGGGCGCTCACCCGTTCGCCCGAGGGCAGCGAAATCCTGAAAAAAGTTTACGGCGTCGAGGGGCTGGTGGATCTCGACGGCCTGTTCGACCCCGTGCGCGAAACCAGCCGCCTGCTCGGGCTCGACCTCAACCCGGCGCGCTGACCAGGGGAGCGTGGCCATGCGGCTCAACATCGAAAACCTAGGCAAAACCTACGACGGCCTGCACTGGGCGGTTCGCGGCCTGTCGCTCTCGGTGGCGGCGGGCGAGTTCGTCGTCGTGCTCGGCAAGAGCGGTTCCGGCAAATCGACGCTCATACGCCTGCTCAACCGTCTCGTCGAGCCGAGCGCCGGGCGCGTTTTTCTCGGCGAAGAGGAGATCACCGGCGCGCCGCCCGCCTGCCTGCGCCGCCTGCGCCAGAGGATCGGCATGATCTTTCAGGAGTACAACCTGGTGCACAGGCTCTCGGTGCTCACCAACACCCTCACCGGGGCGCTCGGCGAGGTGCCGCCCCTGGCCGGGCTCGTCAACCATTTCCCCTTAGAAGCGGTGGAGCGGGCGCGCGGCCATCTTCGCCGCGTGCAACTGGCGGATAAGATTTATCAGCGGGCGGACCAGCTGAGTGGCGGGCAAAAGCAGCGCGTCGGCATTGCCCGCGCCCTCATGCAGGCGCCGGACATCCTGCTTGCCGATGAGCCGGTCTCGAGCCTCGACCCGGCCACCTCGCGGGTGATTCTCGATATCCTGAAGGACATCAACCGCGACTCGGGCGTCACCGTGATATGCAACCTGCACCTGCCTGTCCTGGCAAGGGATTACGGCACCCGCGTCCTCGGGCTGAACGCGGGCCGCCTCGTTTTCGACGGGCCGCCCGAAAACCTCGGCGAGGATGACGTTAAGCGGATTTATGCGGATTGAGTCGGGCTGTCTTCGGTGAGGAAAGGGCGGGGGCCTGGTTTGGGAGCCCGGCCCGGCTTAGCGGGCGGGTGGCGTGCTGTTCCAGGCCGCCTCGTCCCGGTAGGCGACCAGCATCAGCCGCTCAGTGCGGTCGAGGATTTGTTCCGCCGTGCTCTCGCCCCTCTTTCTTTCGCCATCGAGGCTGTACACCGTCACCTGCGTCTGGCCGTCTTGCATGGGAAACAGGTCGATGGTCAGGTCGAGGTCGAAGGTGGCGGCCTGAATCGAGTGCCCTTCGCCGCTCGCCTCCTTGCCAAGAACCATGATGTTCATCTCGTTCAGGGCATCCATGGCCGCTTCCACCACCTGGTTTAGGGGGTGATCGAAGCGCCTGTCTGCCACGTGAGAGCGGTCGCTTGTGCCGACGCTAAGGCCCAGGCAGGCGGGGGCGGAAAAGGAAAGCACCAGCAGGAAAGAAATGAATTTTATCCGCGTCATAAATTCGATGGTCAAGGTTGAGCGCCGTTTCTTTTCTCAAGCCTGGGAAAGAGGCTGTGGGCGATGGTAGACGGGATTAAAGCAATCTTCGTGCCCAAACTTAAGGCGGGGTTTTTGAAGGCCATTCGAAGTGGCGCGGCTGAGCGTCGTATGATTCAGGGCAAGGGCTTGGAACGGAATCATACAGGGCGCGTCCTGCTGGCCGGGCGGCGGCGTTTCAGGCTGCCGTTCGGGGTGGTTGAAATCGACTGAAATAGAGGGCGTTTTGGGGCCTTGGCGGGTGCTATAATAACGTTTCATTGGGTTTTCAAATATGATACTTTAAACGAGTAACCCAACAATCCCCCAGGAGGGAGCGTGTTGCCGATGGCTCCACGAGGTCTCTAAATGCAGCGGGTGGAGGTGGTGCGAAGGAGGGTTTGGCCCGCCGTACTGCTTGTGGCGGTTTGCTTGTGCATGAACCCGAGCCTCGCCCAGCCGCTAGAGAAGCTGGAGGAAGGCAGCATCCCCAAGGAACCCGGCTGGAAGGACCCGTCCTACCGAGGCTGGGAGGTGATGAGCATTCCCGGCCTGATCTCGACGTATTACGATCTCGACCTGGACGGAAAACTGGATTACATGGTGATTCGTAAAATCATCCGCAAGGCGTCCTCGGAGGAGGTGGACATCGAGCAGGCGATACGCATTGCCAAGTTCGACGCCTTGAGTGTTTATTTCTCGACACCGGTCATCTATTTCACCAACCGGCATCCGCTCTTTTACTGCAAGGGGATGGATTACCGCAAAAACTGCCGGGACATCTGGGTGGATATTGCGGAAGATGGGTTGAATGGCAATGAAGAGTTGTATACCCTTTCCAGCCCGAAAATCGGGGTGCGTTGAGTTCGCGGCCTGTTTGCTGGCGCTTCTTTTCACCTGCGCTCCCGCGGTAGCGGCTGAGCGGGGCGTGTTTGGCGACGCGGCCACGGGGGAGAGCGCTACGCACTCGCACC
>QJWD01000430.1 GCA_003235465.1 Nitrospirota bacterium
GGGAAAAAAAACGTTCGCGCCCAACCGCAGGCCCGCTTCGGGCAAGAGGCCCCAGGCGGCCGGGGCGCGGGTTTCGGGAAGCGGCGCGAGAGGCGCGAAACCCGGTGACGCCCGGCCGGGATGGAAGGATCAGGCGACGCCCAACCGTTTCCCGGTTTCGGACAAGAGGCCCCAGATATCCAGGACCGAGGGGGCTTCGGGAAGCGGCGCGAGAGCCGCGAAACCCGGTGAAGCCCGGCCCCGCTTGAAGGATCAGGAGGTTGTGGTTTATGGCCTGAACGCCTGCATGGCCGCGTTCAAAAAGCGTCCGGCGGATCTTTTGCGGGTGTTCTTTCATGAGAGCCGACGGCAGGAGCTGAAGGAGGTCACCAGGTGGTGCCGCGCGCGCAAGCTGCCCTACCGCGAGCTCGATATCGAATCGCTCAACAAGGTTGCCGCAAGCGTTCATCACGAAGGCGTGGCGATGGTTGTGAGGCCGCTTCTGCCGCTGCCGCTTTCTCAGCTCGTCAAAGGCGGCCTGACGGCGGGCTCGGTGCTGGTGGCGTGGTGGCGCTCGACGGGGTGGAAAACCCGCACAACATCGGCGCGATCGCGCGCTCCGCCGCCTATTTTGGCGCCTGCGGGCTGGTCGTCGAAGCCGGCGAAAGCGCGCGCGCGCTGCCGCCTTCGGCGGTGCGCATGGCGGAAGGCGGCCTGGAAAGCGTGCCGTGTTACCAGACCGGCGATATGCCCTCGGCGATCAGGGATCTTCGCGGCCAGGGCCTGTTCATCCTCGGTGCGGACGCCGGGGCGGCTCTCACGATACAGGAGGCGGCGCTCACCTTTCCGCTGGTGCTGGTGCTCGGCAGCGAAGGCCAGGGCCTTTCGGAGCGGGCGCGGAAACGCTGCGACGCCCTGGTTCGCATTCCGGGCTCGGGCCAGGTCGAATCGCTCAATGTTTCGGTGGCGGCGGGGGTGCTCCTCGCCGAGGTTTTCCGCCGCCGGCCGAAGGCGTGAACGGGAGGGGGGAATGGTTTTCGCCAAATTGCATCCGCTCCTCGTGCATTTTCCCGTAGGCCTGCTCGTCAGCGGGGCGCTGTTCGAACTTTACGGCGGCATGCGGGGCGACGAAGTGGTGAAAACCGCCGGCCGCTTCAACGTGCGTCTCGGTTTCTACTTCGTCTGGCCGGTGCTCGCCGTCGGCCTCATCGCGGCCATAAACCTCGATGTGCCCGTCAAGGCCAAGCCGTTTCTCGGCTACCACATGCTGGGGGCGTTTTCGAGCGCGGTGATTTTTATCGCGGTGATGCTGATCGGCCGTTTCGGAAAGAGCCACGCGATGGGCCTGATTCGATCGGTGCTTCTTGGGGCGGGCCTCCTTAGCGTTCTTGCCACAGGCTATTTAGGCGGCGAGCTCGTGCACCGGCACGGGCTGCCTCAGGCGGCGCTCGAAAACACCAGCAGGTAGCCGGAATAGATGCAGGCGAGGAGGGCGAGCCCGGTGGTGGAGTAGAAGACCAGCGCCACCGCCGAATACACGCGGGTGTAAGAGTAGCCGACGGCGATTCCGAGAATGAGGGTGAACAGGAACGAATAACCCTGGTGCCCCTCCACCTCCACGTTGGTTTTCAGGTTGAGGTCGGCGGAGACCATGCCGGAAAAGCAGGCGAGCACCGCCGCCAGGAGGCCGAGGCTCAGGTTGAAGCGGGCCGCCGCCAGGAGTGAGGGGCTATCCCCCCTCCGCGCCAGGAACAAGAGCGCCGACGCGGCGGTGAACAGGGCGACGGGGAAATGCGAAAGGAACGGGTGGAAACTGACGGTGCTCAACATGGGGCCGGCCGTTTACGCCCGGATTTGGAAGGCACCGCCTGCCAGGCAAGCGCGCCCCGGATGGTTCCGGACGGTTTCAGGATAGGAGGGGCTTTTAAGTCACTTGTTGCTGGTGGAGTTGCCTATGTTCTTGGCGATGTCCACGGTTTCCTGAAGGTCGAGGTTCACATCGACGTCGACCTTGGTGGCGTTGACGACGTCTTTCTCCAGGTGCTCCATGTTGACGGTTTGCTTGAGTCCCTCGGCCTCGTCCATGACTTCCTGCTTGAGGCTGTTGAAAGTGTTCTGGAACTCACCCCAGCCCTTGCCGATGGCTTTCGCGAGCTTGGGCAGGTTCTGCGGCCCGATGACCACGACGGCGATGGCCATGATGACCATCAATTCGAAAAATCCGATATCAAACATAGTGTGCGGACTCCGGTGTTCTGAATGATCATGAGTTTAACAGACTGCGTGGCGCTTTTCCAGTGCCTTCACGAGGGCCGCCGGCTTCGGCCGCCTGTGAAAAGCGCCGGGGGGCGGGAGGCCGGGGCATGAAAATCATCCGCGGCATGAAAAACCTGGAAGGCCCGCCGCCCTACCCGGTGGTGGCCATCGGCAATTTCGACGGGGTGCATATCGGCCACCAGATGATTTTCCGCCGGGCCTCGGCCTACGCCTGCGAGAACGGCGGCACCTCCATGGCGTTCACCTTCGAACCGCATCCGCTCAAGATCATCGCCCCCAGCCGGGTGCCGCCCCTCCTCACCACGTTCCGCAAGAAGATGGAGCTGATCGAAGCCTGCGGCATCGACCGGGTGATCTGCGCCGAGTTCGACCGCCAGTTTGCCGACCAGCGCCCGCGCGAGTTCGCGGGCAACATCCTGTCGGGAAAAATCGGCGCGCGCGAGGTGGTGGTGGGGTTTGACTACGCCTTTGGCCGGGGCCGCGAGGGCACGGTGCCCTACCTCCGGAAAATGGGCGAGGAATTCGGGTTCAAGGTGCACGTCGTCGAGCCGATAGAACACCAGGGCAGGCTGGTCAGCAGTTCGTACGTCCGCGAACTCATCGAGGATGGCGAGGTGAAGGCGGCGGCGGGATTTCTCGGCCGTCCTTATTCCATCGAAGGCCCGGTGGTGCACGGCCACAAGACGGGAGGCGCCATCGGCGTGCCGACGGCGAACATCGATACCGGCCGCATGCAGGTTCCGGGTAACGGCGTTTACGCCGTCCGCGTCCGCCACCGCGGGCGGGTTCAGGACGGGGTGGCCAACGTCGGTTTCAACCCCACCTTCCATCGCGACCGCCTGAGCGTGGAGGTTCACATCTTCGACTTCGCGGAAAAAATCTACGGCCAGGAGATCGAGGTGGAATTCGTCGAACGCATCCGCAGCGAAACGGAATTTGCCTCAGCGGACGACCTGGTCCGCCAAATCGCAAGGGACATCGAGCGCGCCCGCGAACTTCTCGGTGAGGAGGGGGAATGAATTACAAGCAACTCGCCGTCGGCGTCGCCATCGCCCTCGCCGCCCTCGGTTACACCATGTGGAACGTTTCCCTGGCCGAGCTTGCCGATTCCTTCAAAACGGCGCGTTACGTTTACGTTGTCCCCGCGGTGCTGTTGATCGTGCTCAGCTACCTGGTTCGCGCTTGGCGCTGGCGGCTGCTTCTCAGCCCCATCAAGGACATCGAATCGCGCGGGCTTTACGCTCCGCTCATGGTCGGCTTCATGGGCAACATCCTGCCGGCGCGCGCGGGCGAATTCCTGCGCGCCTACCTGCTCGGCAAGAAGCACAAGCTCACGTTCTCCAGCGCGTTCGCCTCCATCGTCGTCGAGCGCCTGTTCGACATCATCATGCTGTTCCTCCTGTTCGCCTGGGTCTTTCATTACCATTCCGAGGTGTTCGACAGCGGCGCACGCGTTTCCGGCGTCAGCCTGTCCGACCTGGCGCTGATCTTCGGCCGCCTGTCTGCCGGGGTGGTGGCGCTGCTCATCGCATTTTTTTATCTCATGATCCGCCAGCGCGAGCGCCTCACGCGCTGGGTTCTATTCCTAATCCGGCCGCTGCCGGAAAAATGGCACGCCAAGGTGGAATACCTGATCGAGGAATTCGCGCTCGGGCTCGATGCCGTCCGCAAGCCGGCGGTTCTCGTTAAGATCGCGTGTTATTCGGTGCTGCTTTGGGCGGCCATCGTGCTCAGCTACTACCCCTTCTACTGGGCGTTCGACCTTGCCGATAAATCAGCGAGTTCCCTTCTCGTGCTGGTGGTGACGGTGTGCGTGCTCATCACCGCGGTTCCCACCCCGGCCTTCCTCGGCTCGTTCAACGCCGGTGTCCTCATCGCCCTGCACGAGGTGATGGGCGAGGCCGAAATCACGGCGGTGAGCTTCGGCATGGTGGCGTGGGCGGTGAACTTTCTCGTCCTGTTCGCCCTGGGGATGTATTTCATCGTCCACGAGCATTATTCGGTGAGCGCCCTCATCGAGGCGGAGGAAAAGGGCTCAAAGGACCTGGGGTTGTGACATAAATACGCCTTGAATTTACGCGGAAGAAAATCCATAATAGGCGTTCCGGCCCGTACTTTGCCGAAGTGGCGGAATTGGTAGACGCGCATGATTCAGGATCATGTGCCGGAAACGGCGTGGAGGTTCAAATCCTCTCTTCGGCACCACTCGCCGTGGGGGCAGCTTGCTCACGATGTGCGGTATTTTTTGATTAGGGTTCGAACTTTTTCCGTCGAACCGCACCACTCCTTACGCGGAGGAGTGAATTGGCCCGTGCCACGCGGAGCTCATCCCCCCTCCCTGGCGGTTGGCCCGGGAAGCCCGGGGCCGCCGGTTTCGGGCCAGGCCCTCTTTATCCCCCTAAAATTTCCCTGATAGCACAGGCTCCTCTGGCGCGGGTGGCGGTTTTTGCGTGCCTGACCGCCGCGAATCGCGCGTTTTGGCTGTTTTACTGGCGCCGGGTTGTTGTATCATGAAATTTCGTTCTGACTCTTAACCTGGGGGCTTTTCAAGCCATGATTTCCCGCGATGTCATCGTTATTGGCGCAGGCCACGCCGGCTGCGAGGCGGCGCTTGCCGCCGCGCGCATGGGCTGCCGGACGGCGCTCCTCACCCTCGATCTCGACAAGGTCGCGCTCATGCCGTGCAACCCGGCGATAGGCGGGGTGGGCAAGGGGCACATTGTGCGCGAGATCGACGCTTTGGGCGGCGAGATGGCAAGGTGCATCGACATGACCGGCATCCAGTTCCGCGTCCTTAACGCCTCGAAGGGGCCCGCCGTGCGCGGCAGCCGCGCCCAGGCCGACAAGCACCTCTACAAGGCTAAGATGCGCCGGGTGCTGGAAGCCCAGCCGGGGCTCGAACTGTTTGAAGAGGAGGTGGACGAGCTTGTCATCGAGGGCGGCCGCGTTTTAGGCGTAGTCACCTCTGGCGGGCGCGAGATTCAGGCGGGGGCCGTTGTCATCACCACCGGCACGTTCTTGAACGGGGTGGTGCATGTGGGGTTCAACAGCTTGCCCGCGGGGCGCGCGGACGAGAAGCCCTCGACGAAACTTTCTAGCTCGTTCCTCACGGCGGGGTTTCGCCTCGGCCGCCTTAAGACCGGCACGCCGCCCAGGCTGCTCGCGGGTTCCATCGATTTTTCCCGCTGCCAGGTGCAGGCGGGCGACGCTGTCCCGAAGCCGTTTTCGTTTTCCACCGAACGCATAGACAGGCCGCAGGTGCCCTGCCACCTCACCGCCACCACGCTCGAGACAAAGCGGGTGATCGAAAGCAACCTGCATCTTTCGCCGCTTTACAGCGGCGTGATCGAGGGCGTCGGCCCGCGCTACTGCCCGTCCATCGAGGACAAGGTGGTCAAGTTTCCCGACAAGGTGTCGCACAACATCTTCCTCGAACCCGAAGGGCTCTCAACCGACTGGGTCTACCCCAACGGCATTTCCACGAGCCTCGCCGAGGAGGTGCAGTGGCAGGTGGTGAGGAGCATTCCGGGACTGGAGGAGGCGAAGATCGTCCGCCCCGGTTATGCGGTCGAATACGATTTCGTTCCGCCGACGCAGCTCAAACCCACGCTCGAGACCAAGCTCGTTTCCGGGCTGTTCCACGCCGGCCAGATCAACGGCACCTCGGGCTACGAGGAGGCGGCGGGCCAGGGCCTCGTCGCCGGCATCAACGCGGCGCTGTTGGTGCAGAAGCGGCCGCCCCTGGTGCTCGGCCGCGCGGAAGGGTACATCGGTGTGCTCATCGACGACCTGGTGACCAAGGGCACCGAGGAACCTTACCGCATGTTCACCTCGCGCGCCGAGTACCGCCTGATCCTGAGGGAAGACAACGCCGATCTCAGGCTGATGGCGCGCGGCCACGCGCTCGGCCTGGTTGCGGATGATATGCACGCGCGCTGTAAGGAGAAGTACCGGGAGGTGGAGCGGGAGATCGGCAGGCTTCAGGCCAGCCGGGTGCTGCCCTCGCCGGAGAACCTGGGCCGCCTGGCCGCCCTGGGCATCGATGAACTGAAATCGCCGACGACGCTCCAGGGCCTTCTCAAGCGGCCGGAGGTGACTTACGAGGCGCTCGCCCAGGCGTTTGCCGGCGAGCCGGTGGCCAGGCTGGTGGCGGAGCAGGTGGAGATTCAGGTCAAGTACGAGGGCTTCATCACGCGCCAGAACCAGATGGTGGCCAAACAGAAGAAACTCGAGAGCGTGGCGATTCCGCCGGATTTCGTCTACACCGGGGTGCCCGGCCTCTCGAGCGAGGTGGTGCAGAAACTAGAAGAGGTGCGCCCGGCGACGCTCTGCCAGGCGGGCCGCATTTCCGGCGTCACGCCTTCGGCGGTGGCGCTCATCATGGTGCTGATCGCAGGCCGCCGCCCCGCCCAGGGCGGCCAGCGGCAGGCCGCCCGCGCCTGATGCACGACGACACGGTTCAGATCCGCCTCGAGATCGACAAGCGCGACATCGCCTACCTCGTTAGCCTGTTCGAGGGCTACGATTCACTGGCGGTGGTGCGCACCCTCGACAACACGCGCGGCCTCGTCGAACTCATGGTCGCGCCGGATTTTCTCGACGACACCCGCCGGCTGCTCGCCGCCCTGAAAGAAGAGATGCCGCTCACCCTCGTCCCCTAGGCGTTTGCCAGGGGGCAGGCCGGTCAGTACGAGATCAGCGAGAACACGCCGAGGCCGCCGAGCTTCTCCCTTCCCCTGAGAAACGTGAGTTCCATCAGGAACGCGGCTTCCACAATTTCCACCTGCGGAAAATAACTCCCGATCAACTGTGCCGTGGCGGCCAGGGTGCCGCCGGTCGCCAGCACGTCGTCGATGACGAGAACCTTCTGGCCGGGAACAAACGCGTCCTGGTGAATCTCCAGGGCGTCGGTGCCGTATTCCAGCGCGTAGGTCTGCTGGTAGGTTTTGTGCGGCAGCTTGTCGGGCTTTCTCACCAGCGTCACCCCCGCGCCCAGGGCGTAGGCCAGGGGCGCCGCGAACACGAAGCCGCGCGCCTCGATGCCCACCACCTGGTCGATGCCTTTATCCTGGTAGCGCGCACTGAACGCGCCCACCATCTGCTTGAAGGCCTCGCCGTCGGCGAGCAGCGGCGTGATGTCCTTGAACAGGATGCCGGGTTTGGGAAAGTCGGGAATATCCCGAATCCGCGATTTAAGTTGTTCCATGGGTTCCTCGTGTGTGTTGGAAGTGGCGGCCCTGTTTTACTACGGATGGCGGCCGGGGGACAACGGTCAATTTTCCTGTGCGGGTTTTTCCATCCGGCAAACGAGGCCGCCGGTTCGAGCGCGTCTTGCGCGGTTTTCTGGGTTTAGCGGCGGGGGGGAAGGAACTTCAGCGGGTTTTTCGGGTGGGTGTGGTTTCGCACTTCGAAGTGCAGGTGCGGCCCGGAGGAGCGGCCCGTCGTGCCCACCGAGGCGATGCGCTGGCCCTGCTTGACGAGGTCGTCCTTCTTGACCCAGTTCTTGGCGTTATGCGCGTAAACGGTGGTCAGGTGGTTCGGGTGCTTGACGATGACCATGAGGCCGTAGCCCTTGGGGCCCCAGTCGCTGAACACCACGCGGCCTTCCGCCGCGGCGAACACCGGCGCGCCTCGCTCGGCGCCGATGTCGATGCCGTCGTGGTGGCCGCTGCCGCGCGAACCGTAGGTGGAGGTCAGCGTGCCTTTCACCGGCCAGATGAGGTACCCCTTGAGCGGCGGCAGGCTGGCTTCCTCGACGGGGCTCGATTCGCTTTTGGGCGCGGGCGTCGGGTTCGTCGCCGCCGTGGCGGGCACCTGGCGGAGCGTCCTCGCGCCGGGGATCCAGATCTTGCGGCCGACCTGAATCTGGCTTGCGTCTTTGATGTTGTTCAGCCGCATGAGGGTGACGACGCTGACGTCGTAGGTTTTGGCGATGCGGTAAAGCGTTTGCCCGGGGCGCACCGAGTGGTAGATGCCGGTGGAGTGCCGCTCGGTCGGCAGGCTCTGGCAGCCGAGGAGCGGGCCGAGCAGAACAAGCGCGAGCAGGATGGGTGGCGAAAGTTTTGTCCAGGGCATCAGCGGGCGGCCAGGTTGGTTTATAACCTATTGAAAATTGTAGCATTAGGATAGTATCTGTCAAGGTTGAACCGGCCGCAGGAGAGCGCTTTACATCGCCATTGCCATACGGTATAACCAACAGATTCCGCCAACCCCTGGAGACCGCCGCCGTTGCCGAAAATTTTGTTTTCCCTGTTGTTGTTGATCTTCGCCGCAGGCTGCGGCCAGGAAGCGCCGGCGCCGGACCTGTTCGCGCTTCCGGTCACCTACACGGTGGGGAAAAAACCTGCCGCGGTGGTGGCCCGCGACATGAACGATGACGGTTATCCCGATCTCGTCGTCTCCAATTCCGAGAGCAACACGCTGAATTACTTAGAAGGCCTGGGCGACGGCACCTTCAAGCAGCCGATGACGATGAACACCGGGCGCGAACCGGTGGCCCTGGTCGCCGACGATTTCAACGGCGACAGGATCGCCGACATCGCGGTGGCCAATTACGGCGACGGCAACGTGTCCATCGTCTTAAGCCAGAAGGACGGCCTGTTCAAGCACAAGCAGGACATCAAGGTGGGGCGGCTGCCCATTGCGCTGGCCACGGGGGATTTCAACAACGACGAGAACCTGGACATCGCTGTCACCCTGCGTTTCGACAAGATGGTGATCCTGCTCGGGGTGGGCGACGGCACCTTCAAGGTGGGCGAGGCCTACAAGGCCTCGGGCACGCCGGCGATGCTGGTGGTGGGCGATTACAACGGCGACAAGAACGCCGATATCGCCATGGTGTTCAACGCCATGGAGGTGAATTTCATTCGCATCTTCGACGGGGTGGGCGACGGCACGTTCAAGAACCCGCGTCGCATTCAGGGCGGCCATCAGTCCTCGTTCATCATCCAGCACGACATGAACCAGGACGGCATCACCGACCTCGTTGCCTCGAGCACCATGAAAGACAGCCTGACGTTGTTCGTTGGCCGGGGCGGCGGCGAGTTCGAGGCGACGCCGGATTTCGCCGGTGAAAAGGGGCCGGAGCACATGGTGGCCGGCGAGTTCACAGGCGATAACAAGCCGGACATCGTGGTCTGCAACCGGCGCGACAATTCGATATCCATCCTCGAAGGGCGCGGCGACGGCACCTTCATTTTTCCGCATTTCAATTACCCGGTGGGCAGGAACCCGCGCGCCATGGCCGCCGCCGACTTCAATGGCGACCGCATGCTCGACCTCGCGGTGGTGCTGTACGACGCGCAGATCGTCGAGGTGCTGATGCGCAAGGTGGAAGGCCCGCCCGCCATCGAGGAGCTTGATAGCTGAGGGAGCGCCGGCGCGGTGGCCCAGATGTGGCGCCAGGTGGCGAGGGCGCGTGCAGGAAGGGAGCGGCTAGCCGTCCGCTTCGTCGGGTTCGCGTGCCGGTTCGCGGCCTTCGATGCGGTAGCTTTCGTTCAGCCACTTGCCGAGGTCGATCAGCTTGCACCGTTCCGAGCAGAACGGGGCGTGATTGCCCGCTGGGAGTTTGACCTCCTTTCGGCAGATCGGGCAGGGCAGGGATTTCGAGTGCGCCGGTTTCATCGCAGCCGGGGGTTCATCGGGGTTTTCAGCCATGGTAGCACAGCTCGGGCTGGGCTCGCCCCTCTCTCGGAGATTTTTATTTACATCATACCGAACTCCTTGTATAAATTGAATTACTCCCAATAATGCAGTCCCGGCGCGGGTGCGCCGCAAGCGCTTTGCCGCCGCGGTTCATGCGCGGCTTGGCCATGCCGGGGCTTAAGGGCCAGCGGCGGACAAGGTCGACCATGATCAGCGATGTCAGACAGCGCGATTATTACCGGGTTCTCGGCATCCGCCCCGACGCCACGCAGAACGAAGTCAACCACGCTTATCAGCGGCTGGTCGGCCGGTTCGATCTGTCGCTTTCCCGCGAGGCGCCGCAAAAAGCGCCGACCCTGAAAAATAAAATCGCCCTCCTGCAGCAGGCCTACGACACCCTGTCCGACAAGGAAAAGCGCGAGGCGCACGACCGGCTCATCCAAAGCCGCAAGGTGGCGGCGTCGTTCGCACCGGCGAACTCTCCCGAACCTCCCGCGAGGGCGGAGCCGGAGCCTCAGGCGAAAAAGAAAAACGGCCAGAACGTTTACCGCGACTATTTCGGTTTTTCCGAAAAGCCCTTCGACCTCACGCCCGACCCCAAATACCTCTACCTCAGCCCGAAGCACAAGGAGGTGCTCGCCCACCTGGTTTACGGCCTGCAGGAGAACAACGGGTTTCTCAAGATCATCGGCGAGGTGGGCACCGGCAAGACGATGATCTGCCGCAGTTTTCTTAAGGAGTTGAACACCGACTTCAACATCGCCTACGTCCTGAACCCCTCCGTCGACGAGCTCGAGCTGTTGCAGACCATCAACGCCGAACTCGGGCTCGCTGCCTACAGCACGAGCAAAAAGGTGCTGATCGATACCTTGAACCGCTTCCTGCTCGAGGAACGCAAAAAGGGCAACCGCGTGGTGGTGATCATCGACGAGGCGCAGGACTTGAAGGCCGGCGTGCTCGAGCAGCTTCGCCTGCTCTCCAACCTGGAAACCGAAACCGAAAAGCTGATTCAGATCGTGCTCATCGGCCAGCCGGAACTCGACCGGCTGCTTGAGCGGCCGGAACTGCGACAGCTCACCCAGCGCATCACCATCCAGTGGGAGCTGTTGCCGCTCAACCAGGAGGAGACCCGCGGCTACATCCAGCACAGGCTGAACGTGGCGCTTGGCAAGGGCAAGGTGCGTTTTTTCCCGGCGGCGATGGACCTCGTTTATAAATATTCGAACGGCATTCCGAGGATGATCAACGTGGTGGCCGACCGCGCCCTTCTCATCGCCTACACCAACAACACCCGGCGCATCACGCCGCGCATTCTGCGCCAGGCCATCGACGACGTATCGCGCACCACCCCTTTTTCCGCCGCCCGCGCCTGGGGCGTCAGGGCGCTGGCCGTTTCCCTGCTTGTTGTCGGGCTTCTGCTGATCGCCCTGTGGCATTTTGGCCTGCCCGATTTCGACGCCCGAGAGGCCGGCGGGCAGACGGGACCGTCAGAGGTGAAGGAAGCGCCGCCGCCCCCCGCCGAAGCCGCCCTGCCCGCTCCTGGCCCGGCAGCCGAACCGTCCAATTGGAATCAGCCGGGGCCGCTTGTCATCTCCGGCACCGACCCCCTGGTGACGTATCTATCCAGCCTGACGCTCGAAGCAAGCCGCACCGAGGCGGTCAAACGGGTGCTGGAAGGCTGGGGCTATGAGCGCGGCGAGACCGCGGGCCTTGGTGAACGCGATATCGAAACCCTGAGCGACGACTTCGACCTTTTGACCTACGAACTCTCCGCCGACTGGAACAGGCTTAAGACGCTCAACCAGCCGGCTGTTCTCGAACTGGTGCTGCCGAATGCCCAGGGCAGCAAGTTCATCGCCCTCCTCAAGCTGGAGGGGGAGCGGGGGCTGTTCGGTTCTGTCGACCCGATCGAGCTTCCGCTTGCGGCCATCGACCCCTTGTGGAGCCGCAAGGCGCACGTTTTATGGCGGGATTTCGAAGGCCTGCCGAAGAATTTCGAGAAAGGCTACGAGGGCAAGGAGGCCGTCTGGCTGCAGAAGAACCTGCGCCTACTCGGTTTCTTCAGCGGCGGCGAAGCGCCTCTTTACGGCGTGAAAACCGAAGAGGCGGTGAAAAGTTTTCAGCGGCGTTACGGCATCCTGGACGATGGCCGCTTCACCACCGAGAGCCAGATCCTCCTGTATAACCTGCTCAGCATCTACCCGACGCCTTATCTGGTGACGCCGTGAGCACCATCCTGAAAACCCTGAAAAAGCTGGAGGAGGAAAAGAGCGTCCTCGACAGGAGCGCCGACCTCAAGACGCTGGTGCTGAAGGACGACCTCGCCTCCGTGCTGGAGGACGACAGGCGTCCCGGTATCCTGTGGTTGAGCGTTCTGGTGGTGCTGTGCCTGGCGTTGGCCGGCTATTGGCTGTACGCGCAAAAGGCCGCCTCCCCGCCGCCGGCCCCGTCCGCCGCTGCCCAGGTGGCCCCGGCCCTGCCCAGGCAAACGGTGAAGCAGCCGCCTCCGCCGCCTTCCAGCCGGCCGAAGCCCACCGGCATACCGCTTGCGAATATCCCCGAGAGCGAAGGCGGCCAGGTTCCTCAATTGGATGAAGAATACCCCTGGGAAGAAGAGGAGCTGGAGTTTGAATTCGAAAGCGCGCCCGCTCTCAGCGCGCCGCCCGCCGCCTTGCCCGGCGACGCGGCGCTTTCTGAAGGCGAGCGGGATGGCAGTGCGCCCGTGCCGGAGCAGGCGGCGCTAACCGAAGAGCCCGCCCCAGAAGCGGAAGCGGCTGCGCCCGCCTTGCCGGCCGAGATTCAGGAAATCGACAACCTGATCAAAAGCGCCACCGAATCGACCCGGGTGGAGGAGAGCGCCCTGCCCTCCCCCGCCACCGAGGCACCGGGCGGCCTCAAGGTGAAAGCCATCATCTTTTTTGATGAGGGCAGCGCCGGCAATCACATCGTCGTCGCCACACCGAACCGCGGCAACCTGAAGATGAAAGTCGGCGACGAGGTGGACGGCACGAAGCTCACCGCCATCGCCGCCAACCGCGTGACCTTCGACCATGAAGGCCGGGCCATCGAGATCAGGGTCGGCCATTAATTTATTCCAGAAAACGCTTGAGTGCGGTGAGGAGCCGGACCGGGCCCTTGAGGCGCAGCCTGCGGGTGAGGAGGGCGCGCACCGGAGAAAGCTCGCCCCGCACGATTTTAATCCAGGTGGCCTCGTCGGCGTGGATGGTGAGATCCGCCTGGCCGCGAAGCCCTTTCGCCACGTTCACCCTTCCCGCCTTCACCGCCACCGTTGCCTTGCTGGCCGGTTCGCCCTCGATTTTAAAATGATACACGGCGTTTAGGCCCTCAGCCTTCAACGGATTGAAGGCGAGGGAAACGGCTCTTAGGAAGCCCGTAAACGTCGCGGGCCTGGCAAAGGTCCGGACGGGGCGGATGTGCTTGTTAGGATTCTTGCGCGCGGCCATTTCCGCGGGCGAGCCCAATTTGACGTAGACGGGCTCCACGCGGTTCTTGAGCGGAGCGACGATTTCCTCGATGTAGCGCCTCCTGTCATCCTGAAACAGCGGCAGCACCTCCTCCCCCGCCGGGCAGACGGCCATGCAATAGGCCGATTTGTAATTGGGGCCGAAGGCGAGCGACTGCCACATCGACACCGTTTCTTCATCGCCGAAGCGTTCGCTATAGGCCTCGGGGTTCTTGGCGCTGACCAGGCTGGCCACCCAGTCCTGAAAGCCGCCGAGAAATTCGCGGTAATTGTGCGTCAGGCAGGCGGAAACGTCGAAATCCCCCGCGGGCGAGATGGCGCCCACCGGGCAGGCGGCGACGCACAGGTTGCAGGTCAGGCAGGGATTGTAGTCGATGGGCTGGTTGGGCAGGTCGATGGCGCGGTCGATGAGGATGGTCTCGAGCAGGATGAAGTTGCCGAAGCGGGGGTGGATGACGTTGCGGTTTTTTCCCATGCGGCCGAGGCCCGCCTCCTCGGCGATGATCTTGTGGCTGACGTCCCAGATCTTGATCTCCCCCCAGCGGTCCATGTCCAGGGGAAAGCCCACCGTCGGCACCACGCCGCGCACGCCCATCTTGTTCAGCCGCTTCAATATTCCGCGCGCGGTCTCGGTGAGCTGGTGGATGGTGTGGTGGAACTCGTCGTTTGCCGGGTAGCGCTCGGGGCTTTGCAGGTTTTCGCGGTTCATCACCTGAACAAGAGAGATGAGCGATTGGACGCGCGGGTAGATTTTTCTGAGGCCGGGCCGCTCGCCATCCAGGCCCGGGCGGCCGATGTCGACGAAGCCGGCGTCGTCGGCGCCTTCTTCGAGGCACAGCTTCAACAGGTCGCGGGCGCTGAGCGGTGGTTTGGGGAGTAGGGCGGTGCTTGCGGCGCGGGCGTGCTCGACCGGGTTCATGGTGACCTCCTTATTAAGTGTAATTACACATTTTTAGGCAAAAAAGATCAGCCCCCCGAGGCCGCCTTGACGGCGTGCCCGAGGTCCTTTTCCAATCTTTGCCAGCGCTTGGGGGTGAGGAGGGCGATCACCTGTTCCTGCACCGAGCGCCAGAGCGGCAGCGCCTTGCTGAGCGCTTTCTCCCCCTTGCCCGTCAGCCCGACGCTGCGCTTTCGGCGGTCGTCCTCGCCTTCGGCAATGACGATCAGGCCCTTGGTCACGAGGGGTCTCAGGTTGCGAGTGAGGGTTGTGCGGTCCATCACCAGGGCGTCGGAGAGCCGGTTGAGCGGCGCCGGAGTCATCCGGGCAAGCACGGCGAGGATGGAAAACTGCGTCGCCCGAAGGCCCGAGGGTTTCAGGGCTTCGTCGTAGCGCTGGGTGATGGCGCGCGCCGCCTTTCGCAGGTTGAAGCAGGTGCAGGCCGAGGGTTGCAGGTGATCGTCCATGGAATTTCCCCTTCAGGTATATTTATGAGTATATACACATATATAGGCGGGCGTCAACCCGGTTTCTTGCCTACGCCGCTTTGTTAGCGTCGATAGCATCAGCCGCCGATGCCGGGAAGGTCGTTGAAGGTAATTGTTTTTCCGGGAAATCCTTGTTTCAGCAACAGGTCGATGACCTGTTTGATGGCGGCGACGTGGCGCCGGCGGGATTCGGAGCCGTCGAAATGCGGGTCCTCCTCTTCGATGGAGATCACCCCCGGGCCGCTGTAGTTAATGTAAAACGCGCCGAGGGGCCGAAGGGCATTTCGCGGTCCGGATTCGGAACAGCTGTTGACGATCACCATGACGAGGCCGCCATCGGGACCGGGGTACACCTCGAACAGGCCGCCGTTCTTGACATTGTTAGCTCGGCAGTATTCG
>QJWD01000040.1 GCA_003235465.1 Nitrospirota bacterium
CCGCTGTGGGCGAGGGACATGAACCCGGCCTCGAACTGCGACGGCGCGATGTAGACGCCCTCCTCGAGGAGGGCGTTGAAATAGCGCTGGAACAACCCGGTGTCGCAGGTCTTGACGCTGTCGTAATCGGTGACTTCCTGGCTGGTGAAAAACATGGAGAACATCGCGCCGACGCGGGTGAAGCAAGCGGCGACGCCAAGCGAATCGGCGTTCTTTTTGAGGCCCGCGCACAGGGTGGCGGATTTTTCCTCAAGCGTGTCGTAAACCCCCGCCTCCTGGAGAATGTCGAGCATCTCCGAGCCCGCCGCCATGGCGAGGGGGTTGCCCGACAGGGTGCCCGCCTGGTACACCGCGCCGGTGGGCGCTACTTGCGCCATCAGGTCCCGCCTGCCGCCGTACGCGCCGACGGGCAGGCCGCCGCCGATGATCTTGCCGAGGGTGGTGAGATCCGGCTTGACGTTGTAGCGCGCCTGCGCGCCGCCCAGCCCGAGCCGGAAACCGGTGATGACTTCATCGAAAATGAGCAGCGCGCCCGCCTTCGACGTCTCCTCCCTGAGCGCTTCCAGAAAACTGGGCCCCGGCGGCACCACGCCCATATTGCCCGCCACCGGTTCGACGATGAGGCAGGCGATCTTGTCGCCCTCCTTCGCAAACAGTTCGCGCACCCGGCCGATGTCGTTGTAGGGCAGGGTCAGCGTGTTTTTAGCGAGATCGGCGACGATGCCCGGGCAATCGGGCAGGCCGAGGGATATCACCCCCGAGCCGGCCTTGACCAGCAGGCTGTCGCCGTGGCCGTGGTAGCAGCCCTCGAACTTGACAATGCGGTCGCGCCCGGTGGCGCCGCGCGCCAGGCGAATGGCGCTCATCACCGCCTCGGTGCCCGAGTTGACCATGCGCACCACCTCGATGGAAGGCACCGCCGCCACCACCTTCTCGGCGAGTTCCGCCTCGAGTTCGGTGGGCGCGCCGAAACTGGTGCCAAGCTCGGCCTGGCTCTGAACCCGGGCGACGATGCGCGGGTGGGCGTGGCCGGCGATCATCGGACCCCAGGAACCGACGTAGTCGATGAAGCGGTTGCCGTCGACATCGGTGACGTAGGCGCCCTTGGCGCTGGCGACAAACAGGGGATGGCCGCCCACCGCCTTGAACGCGCGCACGGGGCTGTTAACACCCCCCGGCATCACCTTCAACGCGCGGCCAAACAGGGCCTCCGACCGGTCTCGTTTCACTCATTTCCTCCCGAATAAGATGGACAGTTCCTGCTTGAGTTTGGCGGGGATCACGGCCGGGTCGGTGATGACGGCGTTCGCCACCGCGCTCCCGCAGGGGCACGCCCCAAGGCCGCCAAGACCCGGCATGAGCGCCTGCACCACCGCCTGCGCGCGCTCCACGTTGTCGTGCATGATGGCGATGATGGCCTCCACCGTCACCGCTTCCTCCTCTTCGCGCCAGCAGTCGTAATCGGTGACGAGGGCGAGGGTGGCATAGCACAGGCCGGCCTCGCGCGCGAGCTTCGCCTCGGTGACGTTGGTCATGCCGATGAGGTCGACGCCCCATTGCCGGTAGACGTGCGATTCGGCGCGGGTGGAAAACTGCGGCCCCTCGATGCAGATGTAGGTGCCGCCCTCGTGCACGGTGTTGCCCGCCTCGCGCGCCGTCGTCGCCAGCAGGCGGGAGAGCGCCGGGCACACCGGGTCGGCGAGCCCCACATGGCCCACCATGCCGGTGGTGAAAAACGTGCTGACGCGGCGGTGCGTGCGGTCGATGAATTGATCGGGCACGGCGAACTCGCCGGGGCGGATCTCCTCCTTCATGCTGCCGACGGCGCTCACCGAAAGCAGGCGGCGGACGCCGGCCTTCTTCATCGCGAAGATGTTGCCGCGAAAATTGATCTCCGAAGGCGGGATGGCGTGGCCCTTGCCATGACGCGGCAGAAACGCCACCGTCCGCCCCGCCAGCCGGCCGATGACCAGCTCCGAGGAAGGCGGCCCGTACGGGGTGTCGACGGCGCACTCCTCGACGATCTCGAGGCCCTTCATGTTATACAGGCCGCTGCCGCCGATCACGCCGAGTTCAATGTCTGTCATGGAATTTCGCTTCGGGTTAAAGCCGCCGGCATACCGGCGGCCAGGTGCGTGAAGCGGGGAGATTGGCGAGCAGGAAGCCCGGGTCCCCTCCCCTGGCCTCCATCGTGAAAGGGTGCGGCGCGCCAGGGTGGCTGGGCGAAAGCCCGGCTTTGCCCGGGTTCACCCGAGCCCCCGCTTAAGGGCAATAACTGACTATATTATATACACTTACTATTCCCGCCCTGTCAAGGCCGGAAGGCCCAAACCGGCGCGCTCACCCGGCGGTCAAAAGTTCTGCGATCTGCACGGCGTTCAGCGCCGCGCCCTTTCTCAGGTTATCGGCGACGATCCACAGGTTGATGGCGTTCGGCCGCGTGAGATCGGCGCGAATGCGGCCGACGTACACCGGGTCGCGCCCGGCGGCGTGAATCGCCAGGGGGTATTCCGTCGCCTCGGGCCGGTCCACCACTTCGATGCCGGGCTGGCTGGCGATAAGCGCCCGCGCCTCGTCGACATCGATCGGCTTTTCGGTTTCCACGTTCACCGCCTCGGAGTGCGAGTACAACACCGGCACCCGGACCGTCGTCGGGCACACCTCGATGGACTCGTCGCCGAGAATCTTGCGCGTCTCGTTGACCATCTTCATCTCTTCCTTGGTGTAACCGCTGTCGAGAAAGGTATCGATGTGCGGCAGGCAATTGAAGGCGATGGGATGCGCGTAGACCTTTTTCTCCTGCGGCTCGCCGGCCAGCGCCTGCCGGCTCTGCTGGAGAAGCTCGTCGATGGCCTTCTGCCCCGAGCCCGACACCGACTGGTAGGTGGACACGACGATGCGGCGGATGCGGTAACGGTCGTGCAGGGGTTTCAGCGCCACCACCATCTGGATGGTCGAGCAGTTGGGGTTGGCGACCAGGGTCACCGGGCTCTTGAGCGCGCCGGGGTTGACCTCCGGCACCACCAGCGGCACGCCGGGGTCCATGCGAAACGCGCTGGAATTGTCGATGACCACGGTGCCGTGGCGAACGGCCTCCGGCGCGAACTCGCGACTCACATCGCCGCCGGCGGAGAACAGCGCGATGTCCACGCCCTGAAATGCGTCCCCGGTAAGCGGCTCCACCGTCACCTCGCCGCCGGCGAACGGCAGCACCTGACCGGCGGAGCGCGGCGAGGCCAGCGCGACAAGGCGGCTGACCGGAAACTTGCGCTCCTCGAGGATCGACAGCATGCGCCGGCCGACCGCGCCGGTGGCGCCCACCACGGCGACGACGTACGCGGCCTTCTTCTTCAGCATGGCATCCGCTCCAGCGCACGGGCCACACGGTCACCCATGGCGACGGTGCCGACTTCGGTCATCCCTGGAGACATGATGTCGCCGGTGCGCACACCCTCTCCCAGCACCTCGGCGACGGCGGCTTCGATCATCTCGCCGGCCTTTTCGTTTTCGAGGGAATACTTGAACAGCATGCCGAGGGACAAAATCGTCGCCAGGGGGTTGGCCTTGCCCTGGCCGGCGATGTCCGGCGCGCTACCGTGAATCGGTTCGTACATGCCGCGCCCGCCCCCCAGGCTCGCCGAAGGCAGCATGCCGATGGAGCCGGTGAGCATCGACGCCTCGTCGCTCAGGATGTCTCCGAACATGTTGGTGGTGAGAATGACGTCGAACTGCTTCGGCCGGCGCACGAGCTGCATGGCGGCGTTGTCGACATACATGTGATCGAGGGCGACGCCGGGATAATCGGCATGGACGCGGGTGACGACCTCGCGCCACAGCCCGGTGCATTCGAGCACGTTGGCCTTGTCCACCGATGTCACCTTGCCGCCGCGCTTCATGGCCACCTCGAAGGCGGTGCGGGCAATGCGTTCGATCTCCGCCTCGCTGTACACCAGCGTGTTGAAGCCGCGGCGCGTGCCGTCGGCGAGGGTTTCCACGCCGCGCGGCTCGCCGAAATAAATGCCGCCGGTCAGTTCGCGGACGACGAGAATATCCAGCCCCTCCACCAGCTCCCGCTTGAGCGTCGACGCATCGACCAGGGCGGGAAACACCCGCGCGGGACGCAGGTTGGCGTACAGGCCGAGCGAGGACCGCAGGTCCAGAAGGGCGCGCTCGGGCCTGAGGGAAAAATCCAGCGTCTCCCACTTCGGCCCGCCGACGGCGCCCAGCAGCACCGCATCGGCGCTTTTCGCCGCCTCGAGCGAGGCCGCGGGCAGCGGATGGCCGGTGGCTTCGTAGCCCGCGCCGCCGACCGGCACTTCACTCAGCCTGGCTTTCAGGCCAAGGCGGGATTCCAGCACCGACAGCACCTTGACGGTTTCCCGAATCACCTCGGGGCCGATGCCGTCGCCGGGTAAAAGAGCGAGGGTGAATTCCTTCTTCATGATGTCGAATCTTCCTCAAGGATCAGTGGAACAAAAAGGCCGAAAGCGGCCCGATAATATTTTTCAATGGGTATGGCGGCATTGAAACATCGTC
>QJWD01000041.1 GCA_003235465.1 Nitrospirota bacterium
CGGCGGAGGTCAAGATTGGCTTCATCGACCTGCAAAAGGCGGTGGCCAGCACCAAGGACTGGAAAAAGAGTTTCGCGTCGTTTAAAGCCAGTTTCAAGAAAGAAAAGGACAACATCGCCAATAAGGAAGACCGGCTGAAGAAGATGGTGGACGACCTGAACAACAAAAATTTTGTCCTCGACCCGGAGCTCAAAAAGCAAAAAGCCGAAGACCTGAACAAGGAAAAGGTCAAGTTCGAGCGCTACGTTCAGGATAAAAACGCCGAGTTCGCGAAAAAGGAAAAGGAAATGACGGGCAAGATCCTGGAGCAGATGCTCGAGGTGGTGCGAAAAATCGGAAAGGATGAAAAGTACACCATGATCCTGGAGCAGAAGGCCCTCATCTTCCACGACCAGGGCAACGACGTCACCGACCTCGCCATAAAGACCTACGACAAGACCTACAAGTGATCCGCCGGCGGTTCGCCCGGTCCTTGATATTTATGGAGACGCCCATCGTCGGGAGATAAGGCATGGAAATCGACATCAACGAGATCAAAAAAATAATCCCGCACCGCTATCCGTTTCTTCTGGTGGACCGCATCACCGAATGCGACATGGAGTCGCGCATCGTTGGCATCAAGAACGTCACCATGAACGAGCCGTTTTTCCAGGGTCATTTCCCCGAGTTTCCCGTGATGCCGGGCGTTCTCATCATCGAGGCCCTGGCCCAGGTCGGCTGCATCCTCGCGCTCAAGATTTTGAAGATGGAGGGGCACCCGTCGGTGTTCTTCACCGGCATCGACAACGCAAAATTCCGCCGCCCCGTCGTACCGGGGGATCAGCTGCGCCTCGAGCTCGTCAAGGTGAAGCAGCGCGGCACCCTCTTCAGGTTTCAAGGTAAGGCTCACGTGGAGGACCAGCTTGCCACCGAGTGCGAGTTGCAGGCCATGCTCGGCAAGTAGGCGGCGATCCCACGCATCACCCAACAGCATCCGCGTTCAGCGCACCTGAACGGCTCATTCGTGAACATTCACTCAAAAGCAGATGTCCACCCCCAGGCCAGGCTGGCGACAGGGGTGACCGTTGGCCCGTTCACCGTCATCGGGCCCGATGTCGAAATCGGCGAGGGAACCGAGATCGGCCCCGGGGTCCTCGTCACCGGGCGAACGGTGATCGGCAAGGGCTGTCGCCTTCATCACGGCGCCTCCATCGGCGGCGATCCGCAAATATTAAACTTCAAGGATGTCCCCTCCGGCGTGACCATAGGCGATGGGACCACGATTCGCGAATACGTCACCATCCACCGTTCCATGCACGCCGACACCAACACGGTGGTGGGCAACGGCTGCCTGCTGATGGCTTACGCCCACATCGCGCACGACTGCTTCATTGGCAACCAGGTGATCATCGTCAACAGCACCGGCTTGTCGGGCCATATCGTGGTGGAGGACCGGGCATTCATCTCCGGCATGGTGGCGATGCACCAGTTCGTGCGCATCGGCAGGCACGCCATGGTCGGCGGGTCGAGCGGCGTGCGCAAAGACATCCTGCCCTATTCCATGGTGGAGGGCTACCCCGCCAGGCTGGTCAGCCTCAATTCCGTCGGCTTGCGGCGTGCCGATTTTTCGCCGGCGGTGCGTTCGGCGCTGAAGGCGGCGTTCAAGTTGATACGCGACCCGGAACTCAACCTCAAGCAGGCGGTGGCGAAAATCGAGCAGGAAATTGAAATGTGCGATGAAATCCGCTATCTTATCGATTTTATCGGTAAATCCACTCGGGGAATCACAACGTGAAAGAACGCGTAAGAGCCGGGGTCGTGGGTGTCGGAAAGATGGGGGAATACCACGTCGGCGTTCTCGCCGAGATGGCCCGGGTGGATATGGCCGCCGTCGCGGACGTTAGCGCGGAGCGGGCGCGGGCCATCGCCGAGCGCTACGACACGAAATATTTCACCGATTACCGTGACCTGTTTGGCAAGGTCGACGTTGCGGTGGTGGCGGTGCCCACCGCCATGCATTATGACGTGGCCAGGGAATTCCTCGACGCGGGCATCCACGTGCTGCTCGAGAAGCCCTGCACCAACGACCTGGAGCAGGCGCGGGAGCTGTTCGCCATCGCGGAGAAGAAAAACCTGACCCTGCACATCGGCCATGTGGAGCGGTTCAACGGCGCCGTGCAGGAAATTCACAAGATCGTCGACAACCCCATTCTCGTCGAATGCAAGCGCATGGGCGCGTTTTCCGAGCGCATCCGCGACGACGGGGTGATCCTCGATATCATGATCCACGATATCGACATCATCCTGAACATGATCCAGTCCCGCGTCGTGCGCATCAATGTGGTCGGCGCTTCGGTGTTCACCGAGCGGGACGACCTGGTCACCGCGCAGCTGGAGTTCCAGAACGGCTGCCTCGCCAGCATCACCGCCAGCCGCGCCTCGCAGAACAAGGAGCGGACCCTGTCGGTCACGCAAAAAGACGCCTACGTCCTGCTCGATTACACCGAGCAGGAAATCTACGTTCACCGCCAGGCTTCATCCCAGCATCAGCTGAGCAAGGGTTCGCTGCGTTACCTGCAGGAATCCCTCGTGCAGCGCATCTTCGTCCACAAGGACAACCCGCTCAAGCTCGAACTGCAGCATTTTATCGACTGCGCCAAGGACGGCACCCCGCGCCGCGTGGCGGTGGACAGCGAGCTTTATTCCCTCGAGATCGCCCTCGAAATCCTGCGCCAGTTCAACGAGCAGCGCCGGCAGCGGGCCAATGAATCCTGAGAGCCCAAGGCTGATCGGCCTCATTGCCGGGGCGGGAGGCATTCCCCCGTATTTCGCTGAGAAGGCCCACGCCGGCGGCATCCGGCTTGTGAGCATCGGCTTCAGCGAGGAGATCGCCCAGGGCCTCTGCCCTTATTCCGAAAAGAGCCATGCCATCGGGCTCGGCCGCGTGGCGCGCATCCTCGATACCCTGAAGGAAGAAGGAGTAAGGGAGCTTGTGATCCTCGGCAAGGTGGACAAGCGCGTGATCTTCCGGCCGCAAATGTTCGACCTGCGTTCACTCAAATTCCTGAAAGACGTCAAGAACAAGGAAGACAAGACGCTGCTTCTCGGCGTCATCGAGGAGCTGGAAAAGGAAGGATTCACGGTGCTCGACCAGCGCGAACTGCTTGGCGAAATCTACCCCGCCAAAGGCGTGCTTTCCCGCCGCCAGCCGAGCAAGGAGGAATGGGAGGACATCGAATTCGGCCTGCCCATCGCCAAGGCCATGGCCGACATGGAAATAGGCCAGACCCTCGTCGTCAAGGACAAAACCGTGATTGCGGTGGAGGCGGTGGAAGGCACCGATCAGGCCATTCGCCGCGGTTTGGAACTCGCGCGCGGCGCGGTGGTCATCAAAGTGAGCCGCACCCGTCAGGATTACCGTTACGACAGCCCCGGCGCGGGGCCCGACACCCTGTCGGCGCTCGAGGAGGGCGGCCGTGTGCTTGCGCTCGAGGCGGGGCGGGTGATGCTGGTGAATCAGGCCGAGGTGATCGCACGCGCCGATCAGGCGGGCATAGCGGTGGCCGCCGTTTGAGGCGGCGTTCTGGGAGCCCCTCGATGCAAGACTCCAACCTTCATTTTCTTATCGTGGCGGGGGAAGCCTCGGGCGACCTGCACGGCGCAAGCCTGGTTCAAGCCTTAAAGGCGCTTTTCCCGGGCGCCAGGTTCACCGGCATGGGCGGGGTTCGCATGCGCAAGGAAGGCGTGAGCACCTTGTTCGATATCGAGCGCATGGGCGCCGTCGGCCTTGTCGAGGTGCTCGGCGAGGTGCCGCATCACCTGAAAGTCTTGAGGACCCTGTCCAGGGAAATTGCAAGCGGCAGGTACGACGCGGTGATCCTGATCGACTACCCCACCCTCAACATGAGGCTGGCGAAAGAGGCCAGGAAAGCCGATCGGCCCGTGTTTTACTTCATCAGCCCGCAGGTCTGGGCCTGGCGCAAGGGGCGCATCAACAAAATCCGCGAATGGGTGACGCGCATGTTCGTCGTCCTCCCGTTCGAGGAAACCATGTACCACGAAGCGGGCGTCGACGCCGAATTTCTCGGCCACCCGTTCATGGACCAGGTGCAGCCGAAGCTCTCGCGCGACGAGGCGTTTAAGCTCTTCGGTCTTTCGGCGGAGAAGAAGACCGTCGGCATCCTGCCCGGCAGCCGCAAGAGCGAAATCGAATCGTTGCTGGCGGTGATGGTTGGCGCGGCCGGCGAGATCCGCCGCGAGGTCGCGGATTGCCAGTTCGTCATCCCCGTCGCGGAAACCCTGCCCGAGGCCCTCATCCGCGAGCGGCTGGGCGACAACCCGCTTGGCATTCGCCTGGTGGCGGGCCAGGCGCACGAGGTCATGAACAATGTGGATTTCCTCATCATCGCCTCCGGCTCGGCGACGCTGGAAGCGGGGCTCCTCGGCTGCCCCATGGTGCTGGCTTACAAGCTTCACCCCTTAACCTATTTTATTGCCAGGCGGCTGGTGAAAACCCCCCACATTGGCCTCGTCAACCTCGTCCTCGGCGAGG
>QJWD01000137.1 GCA_003235465.1 Nitrospirota bacterium
GCCGTTGGAGATTCCACCGGAGCCACCCGCGCCACCGGCCCCGCCTGCGCCACCGGCCCCGCCTGCGCCACCGGCCCCACCCGCGGCCACGTTGGACACCGTATCACCCGATTCGGCGAGGCCGCGCCGCAGCAGTTCCGCCGCACCCACCGTGGCGCCCGGTCCCGCGAGCTGCTCGAACAGCGTCGGGTTGACCGCAGTGTTTTCCGCCACCTTGTTGCAGCGTCCATCCGCCGTGCACAATTCGAACATGCCGTACTGCGCTCCCTTGCGGGCTACGTTATTGTGCCCCACATCGGTCACGCGGTAATAGGTGCCGTCCTCGTTCTGAACCGTGTACTGGCGGCCGCCCGCGCAACCCACAAGAAAAATTGCTACCAAAGCCAACACTATGATCTTGTTCATTTTTCTATCCCCTCGCATAAAATGAAATTAAACCTTACCATTGTTTTTTGTGTTTCGCCCTGCTCCATGCCTAAAGGATAGGAAATAAAAATTAAGGACAAATGAACTTTTAGTCACGGAATCGTCACAAATTCCGGGGACCGAAAAATTATGAGTGGAAGGCCCCGGCGCAGGCAAAATCATCCGGCAGGCTAAACGTTCCCGAACTGAACCCTCTTGTAAATTTCGGTGAGGAGGAAGATGGGCACCGCGACGATCAGGATCAGCCCCCAGTCGGCCAGCCCGAGGGCGGTGGTGTGCAGGGCGTTTTGCAGAACGGGAACATAGACAACGGCCACCTGGAGGCCAATGGTTCCCGCCAAGGCAGCGAGCACCCAGGGGTTGGAGAAAAAACCGATTTTCACAAGCGGAGACCGCAAGGCGCGAAAGTTGAGGACGTTCATTTTTTCAAGCAGGATGATGCTGGTGAACGCAACGGTGTGAGCGAGCGCCGGGTCGCCCCCGGGTTTCTCCAGGTAATGGTGAAACAGCCACAGGGTGGCCAGGCCGATATAGCCCCCGAGCAGGAGCACCATGAGAATGCCGCGCCGATCGAGGATCGGCTCGCGCGCGCCGCGCGGCGGCTGCCGCATGATGCCCTCTTCCGCCGGCTCCATGCCGAGCGCCACGGCGGTCACCCCGTCGGTGACCAAGTTCATCCACAGGATCTGCACTGGCAGAAGGATCAGCGGCCCGCCGAGAAGGATGTTGATGGAAATCGCAATCACCTCGCCCATATTCGACGAAAGCAGGTAGCGGACGAATTTTTGAATATTGTCGTACTCGCGCCGGCCCTCCTCCACCGCGTTGATGATCGAGGCGAAATTGTCGTCGGTGAGAATCATGTCCGACGCGCCCTTGGCCACATCGGTGCCACGCACACCCATGGCGATGCCGATCTCGGCCTGCTTGAGGGCAGGGGCATCATTGACGCCATCGCCGGTCATGCCCACCACCTCGCCTTTCTGCTGCAGCAATTTCACAATCCGCATCTTGTGCTCCGGCGTGGTGCGCGCGAACAGAACCTCGCCCTCCAACACTTCGGACAACGCCGCATCGTCCATCGCGTCGATCTCCCTGCCGGTGAGCGCCGCACTGCTGTTCATGCCGATCTGGCGGGCAATGCTATGGGCTGTTTTCGGATTGTCCCCGGTGATCATGATCACGCGGATGCCCGCCAGGCCCGCCAGCCTCACCGCCTCGGGGACCTCCAGATGAGGCGGGTCGAGGATGCCGACGATGCCGAGGAAGGTAAGCTGATGTTCGACCTTGTCCTCGGCGGGAAGTTCGTCCAGATGGCGCCGGGCGAAAGCCAGCGTGCGCAGGCCCTGCTCGCCGTAGCGGTGGACGGCCTGAAGGGCGCGCTCCATATCCTCCTCGCCAAAAGGTTTCTCGACGCCATCCACGAGCACGCGCGTGCAACGTTCAAGAACCACCTCCGGCGCGCCCTTGACATGGGCAACGAAGTCGGCGGCCCCCCGCCGGTCGATCACCGTCATGCGCTTGCGTTCCGAATTGAAGGACAGCTCCATCGCCATGGGGACGGGCTCGGCGAGGTTGAGCCGCGCCTTGTAGGCGGCCACCACCAGCGCCGCCTCGGTGGGTTCGCCAAGAATCGTCCAGCCCGCCTCGCCCCTGAGGAGGCGCGCGTGGTTGCAGTAATAGCCGGTCCCGAGCAGGGCCAGCAGGTCTGGGTTTAGGTTGGCGTCGATCTTGACGCCATTCTGCTCGAAGTGGCCCGCGGGGTCGTAGCCGATGCCCGTGGCTTCCACCTCGCCGGCGGGCATCCACACACGCTGGACTGTCATCTGGTTTTGCGTCAAGGTGCCCGTCTTGTCGGTACAGATCACGCTGACGGTGCCCAGGGTTTCCGAGGCATGCAGGCGGCGCAAAAGCGCCCGGCGCTTGATCATGGCGCGCACGCCCAACGCCAGGGTGATGGTGACCACGGCGGGCAGGCCCTCGGGTACCACGGCCACCGCCAGGGAGATGCCGACGAGAAGCATTTCGAGCAGGGGCTTGCCAACCAACCAGCCTGCCAACGCCACCAGCCCGGAGACGACCAAAGCCACCATGCCGAGCTGCTTGCCGAGGATGCCGAGCTGGCGCTGGAGCGGGGTGACCTCGCGGCCGACACTTTGCGTGATCGTGGCGATGCGCCCGAATTCGGTGTCCATCCCCGTTGCGGTGACGACACCAATGGCGCGCCCGTTGGTCACCGCCGTGCCCATCCAGGCCGCGGAGGCGCGCTCGGCCAGCGGCGTGTCCGCCGGCAGGGCCTCCACGTTCTTATCCGCCGACTCCGATTCGCCGGTGAGCGCCGATTCGTCGATTTTAAGCGCCGTGGCCCGAACCAGCCGCAGGTCGGCGGGAATGCGATCGCCGGTTTCCAGCACCACTACGTCGCCGGGCACCAAGTTCTTTGCGCCGATGGTCTGCTCCTCCGCCCCGCGCACCACGTTGCAACGCGGCTCAAGCATGCGCTTGAGCGCCTGAATGGCCTGTTCCGCCTTCCATTCCTGAATGAAGCCGAGAATACCGTTGATGATGAGGATGACGAAAATAGCGATGGCGTCGATCCACTCACCGAGCGCCATGGCAACCAACGCCGCGAGGAAGAGGATGAAAATCATCACATCGACAAACTGGTGGCCAAGCACCACCGGCCACGGCACCACCCCCGTTTCCTCCAGCAGGTTTAAACCCACTCGCTCCAGCCTGCGCGCAGCCTCCTCCCGCGAGAGGCCCTGGTGCCCGTCGGAATCGAGTTCCCTTAGCACTTCGTTCACCGGCAGGCTGTGCCAGGGCGCGGGGGTTTCGTTATTCTGCTTCGGGTTTCGATTCACCGCCGAACTCCGTTGATGTTTTCCCGCCCGCGATGGCTCCGCGTTCGGAAAGGATCTCCCGCACCAGTCTGTCGACGGCCCCTTCCACTTGTTTCGAGAGGGCTCCCCCAAGGCTGAAATTGACCCCCTCGATGCCGTAGACCTGCACCACTTGCGGAAGCCGGCCGAGCGCGCGCGCCCATTCGATGGCTTCCGCCACGCCCAGGTAATGCGTGGAAGTGCCGAAACAGCCGGCGGGCAGCGGGTTGCGGGCGGCGTCGAAACGGAGGAGGCTTCCCGGCGCCTGCCCAGAAGACACCGCATCGACGAGGATGACGCTGTCCCGGCCTTCAAACAGGGCCATGAGCCCCGCCGCCTCGCCGGTGTGCTCGACGATCTCCAGGCCTGCATCGGCGTGGGCTTTCAGCCGCCTGGCCACCCGCAGGCCCGCCTGATCGTCGCCGCGGTAGGGATGGCCGATGCCGATAAGACACGTGAGGGGTGGAGGATTCATCGCACGCTCCCGCTTATTCCCGGACAAGGTCCAGCTTGAGGAAGTGCGTGGCGCAGGAAATGCAGGGATCGTAATTGCGAATGGCCTGCTCGCAGCGGCCGGTGAGCTCCGCCTCCGGAAGATCGAGATGCCGGGGGATGAATTGCCACAGGTCGTCCTCGATGGTTTTCTGGTTCTGCGAGGTGGGCGGCACGATGCACGCCGCGGTGACCCGCCCGGCCGCGTCCAGCGTATAACGGTGATACAGAATTCCGCGCGGCGCTTCAGTGGCGCCATGGCCGGTGCCGGCTCTCGGCTCCGCCGCCAGGGCCGGGCGCTCGGGCCGCTCGTAGTTCTTCATGATCCGGAGCGCTTCGTCGCAGGCGTATAACACTTCCACCCCCCGGGCGAGGATGCTCTTGAACGGATTTCTGCATTCCGGGCCGAAACCCGCTTCCCCTGCCGCCTGCCGGGCCAGCGGCGTCAGACGGTCGAAGTTCAGATGGCAGCGCGCCAGCGGGCCGACAAAATACGCGCCCCGCTCCTTGAGGACGCAGTGCAGGGCGTTGGTATGTTCAACATGCCTTTCTTCAAAGTGCCGGGGAAATTCTTCCGGGGCGATGTCCAACCCACGGTTGGAAGCGATCCGCCCTTCATTGAACGGGTATTCGCTGTCGTGACGGAGCGCGATAAATTCGTAGTCCTTCTCGAAATCGGGAAAGTCGAACCCCGCCGACCATTTCAGCGTTTC
>QJWD01000351.1 GCA_003235465.1 Nitrospirota bacterium
GGCCACATCCAGGCGCGTGACAGGCTGAAAAATAAATAATTCACCGCGCGGATGATTTTGGCGTGAATGGGAAAGTCTGAAAGCCGCCGCGAACGCCAAAATATTGTCATAAAATCGGCGGGCTGATATCGGTGGCGGGCCCGCGTGTGATCATAAATACGCCCCGGCGGTGAATTAACGGTTGACAATAAACGGCCGAAAAAGATAGGATTTAGCGGAATTCCAGTAATCAGGACAACAGGCGGAGGAGAGAGGGTGAATAACGAAGAATACACTATCGTCGTCTTCCCCAGTTCGACGAGCAAGCCCAAAAAATATTCGGTATCCAATAAATTTATCCGCAAGGGGATGATCGCCTTCATATCCCTGTTTGTTATCTTTGCCGGAATAGGCACCTACGTCATCAACGACTATTTCGGGCTCAGGGACAACGCGGTGGATGTGGCCCACCTGAAGCGGGAAGCCAAGATCCAGAAGGTGAAAGTGGATCAATTCTCGCAGGCGCTCAAGAATTTCGAGAGCGAACTGGCCCGGCTGGAGCGTTTCGAAAACAAGCTTCGCGTTATCACCTCCCTGGAAGATTCCCCCAAATCCGTGGACAAGAATTTCGGCGTCGGCGGCCCGTACGGGCTCAGCACGCACAGCCTCAATTCCGCTCTTGAAAAAGAGTCCAACGCCATGATGGACCGCCTCATGAACGATCTCGGCAACCTGAACAACCAGGTCAAGCTGCAGAGCATCAGCTTTCAGGAGCTCGACGAGTATTTCAAGGGGCAGAAGTCGCTCCTTTCCGCCACGCCGTCCATCTGGCCGGCCCGCGGCTGGGTCACCTCCGGTTTTGGCCTCCGCAAATCTCCGTTCACCGGCCTTCGGGAGAAGCACGAAGGTTATGACATCGGCGCCAGGCACGGTTCCGACGTGCGCGCCACCGCCGACGGCGTTGTGGTGGTGCAGGGCCGCGAGACCGGCTACGGCAACATGGTCGAACTCGATCATGGCTATGGCATGCGGACCCGCTACGGCCACAACTCAAAGAACCTCGTTAAAGTCGGCGATCGTGTCAAGCGCGGCCAGGTCATCGCTCAGGTGGGCAACACCGGCCGCAGCACGGGCCCGCACGTGCACTACGAGGTTCTTCTGAACGGCGTGCCCGTCAACCCGAAAAATTATATTCTGGAAGATTGATCCGCCGGTTCATCCTCGGCCCCCGGGCTGTGCTATACTGTAGCCAGCCGGGTCACCTTACCCTGCCGGTCGATGCCGCTTTCTCCCGAAGGCGCGCTTGAAACCCAATGTAATAATAGTGCTCCGCGTTCACCGTCGCGGAGAAGAATCCCGGGATGCGCCGCCCGCTCCGTCCGGAAGGCGCCATTGCCCCGGTTTGTCCAGCCCCGAACACAATGAGGAATTAGTCCCGCCATGGTTCTCAGCCTAATCAAGAAAATCGTCGGCACGCAGAACGACCGTGAGCTGAAAAAGATCCAGGTCCTGGTCGAGGCGATCAACGCCATGGAGCCCGCGATCCAGGCCTTGAGCGACGAGGAACTGCGCGCCAAGGCGGACGAGTTCAAGGCGCGCCTCGCCGAGGGCGCCACCCTCGACGACATCCTTGTCGAAGCCTTCGCCGTGGTGCGCGAGGCGGGCGTTCGTACCCTCAAGATGCGCCATTTCGACGTGCAGCTCATCGGCGGGGTGGTGCTGCACCAGGGCAAGATCGCGGAGATGAAAACCGGTGAAGGCAAGACCCTGGTGGCGACGCTGCCGGTGTACCTGAACGCGCTGGCCGGCCGTGGGGTGCACGTGGTGACGGTCAACGACTACCTGGCCCGGCGCGACAGCGAGTGGATGGGGCAGATCTACAAGTTCCTCGGCCTGAGTGTCGGCATGATCTACCACGACATGCCCGAGGAAGAGCGCAAGATGGCCTACCGCGCCGACGTCACCTACGGCACGAACAACGAGTTCGGCTTCGACTACCTGCGCGACAACATGAAATTCGCCGAGGAACAATTCGTCCAGCGCGCGCTCACCTTCGCCATCGTCGACGAGGTGGACAGCATCCTCATCGACGAATCGCGCACGCCGCTCATCATCTCCGGCCCGGCCGAGGAATCCACCGAAAAATATTACGAGGTCAACAAGGTCATCCAGCGCCTGAAGAAGGAAACGCATTATAACGTCGACGAAAAGAGCCGCACCGCCGCCCTCACCGAGGAAGGGGTGGTGGAGCTCGAGCGGCTCCTGGACGTGGAAAACCTGTACGATCCGAAAAATATCGAGATCCTCCACTGCGCCCACCAGGGACTGAAGGCGCACGCCGCGTTCAAGAACGAGGTCGACTATGTGGTGAAGGACGGCAAGGTGGTCATCATCGACGAATTCACCGGGCGCATGATGACCGGCCGGAGGTATTCCGACGGCCTGCACCAGGCGCTGGAGGCGAAGGAAGGCGTCACCATCGAAAACGAAAACCAGACGCTCGCCAGCATCACCTTCCAGAACTACTTCCGCATGTACGACAAGCTCGCGGGCATGACCGGTACCGCCGACACCGAGGCGGAGGAGTTTCAGTCCATCTATGGCTTGAGCGTGGTGGTGATTCCCACCAACAGGCCCATGATCCGCGAAGACCACCCCGACGTCATCTACCGCACCGAAGAGGAAAAGTTCGACGCCGTGGTGGAGGAAATCCGCGAGCTGAACGCCATGGGCCGGCCGGTGCTCGTCGGCACCATTTCCATCGACCGCTCCGAAAAGCTGAGCCGCCATTTGAAGAAGTGCGGCGTCACCCACAATGTCCTGAACGCCAAGCACCATGAACGCGAGGCGGAGATCATCGCCCTCGCGGGGCAGGGCGGGGCGGTGACCATCGCCACCAACATGGCCGGCCGCGGCACCGACATCGTTCTCGGCGAGGGCGTGGCGGAACTTGGCGGTCTGCATATCCTGGGCACCGAGCGGCACGAGAGCCGGCGCATCGACAACCAGCTGCGCGGCCGCTCCGGCCGCCAGGGCGACAAGGGATCGTCCCGGTTCTACCTGTCCCTGGAGGACGACCTGCTCAGGATTTTCGGCTCGGACAAGATTTCAGGATTGATGGCGCGCCTCGGCATGGAGAACGGCCAGCCCATCGAGCATGTCATGGTCTCGCGGGCGGTGGCCAACGCGCAGCGCAAGGTGGAAGCGCACAACTTCGATATCCGCAAGCACCTGCTTGAATACGACGACGTGATGAACAAGCAGCGCGAGGTGTTCTACGCCCTCAGGCGGGACATCATCACCGGCGACAACCAGAAGGAAATCCTGTTCGACATGGCCGATGAAGTGGTTGGTGGCATCGTCGAACAGGTTGCGCCTGAGAAGCTGTATCCCGAAGAGTGGGACATCGAAGAACTGAATTTCCTGTTGACGGACCAGTTCTCCATCAGCGCGAGCAAGGAGGGCGACAAGGAGATCGTGATTCAGGGCGCGATCCGGCTGCCGCTGGAGGGCTGCAACCCCGGCAAGCTGCACGACGCCATTCTCGATGTGGCGATGGCCGAGTACGAGGAAAAAATCAAGGACGTCGAGCCCGCCTGGATGCGCATTCAGGAACGCCGCGTCATGCTTCAGGTGGTGGACACGTTATGGAAAGACCATCTGCTCGGCATGGATCACATGAAAGAGGGCATTGGCTTAAGAGGCTACGCCCAGAAGAACCCCCTCACCGAATACAAGAAAGAGGGGTTCGACATGTTCCAGGGCATGATGGACCGCATCAAGCAGGAGGTCAGCCAGTTCCTGTTCAAGGTGAAGATCGATATTTCACCCGCCAGGCCGGAGGTTGAAGAGCCGGTCAAAGCACCGCCGAAGGTGGTCGAGCATCGCGGTGGCGGCGAGGCCGAGCAGGCCCCGGCGCCTGTCAAGCGGCAGGAAGATAAAGTCGGCAGAAACGACCCTTGCCCCTGCGGCAGCGGCAAGAAATACAAGAAGTGTCACGGCACCTGAAGCGCCGTCCCCTAGACGTGCTCCAGGTTCTCCTTGCATTCGATGCACAGGCTGGTCAGGGGTAATATTTGCAGCCGCTTCATGGTGATGCGCTTGCCGCAGGATTCACACACCCCGTAGGTTCCCTCCCTTATCTTATACAGCGCATCCTCAATGAGCTTGAGTTCGTGGCGATCCCGGCTGGAAAGCTGAAAGATCATCTCCCGGCCCTCCAGGCTGGAGGCCAGGTCGATCTCGTTGGAGAAATTGAGTTCGCCGATGGTTCTCTCCTGCGCCCGGAAGGACTGGATCATCGACACCAGTTCGTCCCGGTTCTTGAGCAGCCGGTCGCGAATCTTGATGACAGCGGGTTCCAGCACCACGGGTTTCTTGCTGGCGACTGGCGGAGCCTCGGGGGTGGTTTCCAGCACGGGGGGGGTGGCCTTTGTCTTTGCCGGCGCGGCCTTTGTCTTTGCCGGCGCGGCCTTTGTCTTTGCCGGCGCGGCCTTTGTCTTTGCCGGCACGGCCTTTTTCT
>QJWD01000046.1 GCA_003235465.1 Nitrospirota bacterium
GGGAGCGGGCCGCCCGCGGCGGCGAGAAGGGCCCATATTACTGGGGCGACCGGCGCTCGGAAAACTTTGCCTGGTTCGGCAACAACGCCGGCCAGCGGACGCGGCCCGTCGGCACGCGCGAGGCCAACGGCTTCGGCTTGTTCGACATGGCGGGCAACGTCTGGGAATGGGTGGCCGACTGGTACGATGCGAACTATTACGCGGCGTCTCCCGACAAGAACCCCACGGGGCCGGCAGCGGGCAGCGAGCGGGTGGCGCGCGGCGGGGGCTGGGGGCACAGCCCGGAGCTCATCCGCCACAGCGTGCGCGAGCATCATGACCCGAAAACACGTTACATCAACGGCGGTTTTCGCTGCGCCAAGAGCGCGAAAAAGAAATGACCGAAGGCTATAGCCAGGACGACTGGCAGAAGCATTATGACGACGACGACCTGAGGTGGGACCTCGGCGCAACCGCGCCGCCGTTCGTCCGCTGGTGGGGCGACAGGCCGCGAGAAGCGGGGCGGGCGCTGGTGCCCGGCTGCGGCCGTGGCCACGAGGTGGTGTTTCTCGCCAGCCGGGGTTTTCAGGTGACGGCGGTGGATTTCGCGCCGGGGGCGATGCAACGACTGGCCCGGGGCCTCGAGGGCGCCGGATACGCGGCGGAGCTGCTCAATCAGGATTTTTTCACCCTCGACGCCGGGCACGACAGCCGCTACGACCTTCTGCTCGAGCAGACGTTTTTCTGCGCCATTCATCCCGAAAACCGGTCGCGCTACGCCCGCCTCGCCCACCGCGTGCTGAAACCCGGCGGCCGCCTCGTCGGCCTGTTTTACGAAACCGGGGAGGAGGGCGGGCCGCCGTTCAACACCACGCGCGAGGATATCCTCGAGCATTTCTCCGGCCACTTCGACATCCGGGTTCTGGAGAAGACCGCGCATTCCGCCGAGCAGCGGCAGGGCAAGGAATGGTTCGCCGAGTTCGTGAAGCTGTAAGCGGGCTCAGGACGGAACCGGTTCGATGAGCGACGGGTTGTCGTTTAGGGCGGAGTTGATGTCGCGGGAGACGACGTGCTGCTCCATGTCGCCGGCGGCGTAAGGGGTGAGGAGGGCGGTGAGGTCGCTTTTCTCCGCCGCCGGGTCGAGCCATGGCGCGTAGGCCCCAGGCGGCAGGATGACAGGCATACGGTCGTGCCAGGGCGACACCAGGCTGTTGGCGGAGGTGGTGAGAATGGCGAACGTCGAGGGCGCGTCCTGACCGGCCTCCCACAGGCCGGCGAAGGCGAACAGGCCCGCCGAGCGCAGGCGGAAATAGTGCGGGACCTTCCCGCGGGCGCTTTTTTCCCACTCGAAGAAACCGTCGGCGGGCACCAGGCAGCGCCGGGCCCTGAAGGCGGCGCGGAAGCTGGGTTTCTCCGCCGCCGTTTCGGCGCGCGCGTTGATGAACCCCTGGCGGTTCCTGGCCCACGAGGGCAGGAGGCCCCAGACCATGGGGCCGATCACGCGCTCGCTGCCCTGCACAAGCACCACCGGGGCCTCTTGGCTTGGGGCGATGTTGTAGCGCGCGGCCTCGACCGCTTTCACCCTGGCGGCGGCGAAGTGCGACTCGATGGCCTTCATGGGTTTGGTGAGGGTGTAGCGTCCGCACATGGCCTTTTACCTGCAACAGGATGGTGAGAACCGGTACTATGTAAAGCTGGCGGCTGCGGCGCGCCGCCTGTGACCTCATTTTAACACAGGAGCCGCCCGGCGGGCCGAAGCCCCGGGCGGGTCTTTCAAGCGGGATTCTGCGATGAAAATAAAAAAGAAAGTTTACTCGGGCATCTTCAGGGACGGCGGCGCGGGCAAGGCCGCGCGCCGGCGCTACCGGCTGCGCCGGGAAAAACTGATGCGGAAGGAGAACCGGCTGATGGCGATCACCGGCGTGCCCTACGGCCCCGGTGGCGAGACCGTTTGGGCGTACGCCCACTGCCCCACCTATCAGGAGCCTGCGCTCATGTACCTGACCGGCGTCAACCAGACCCGCGTCATTCTGCTGCTCGACCCGCACTCGAAGGAATCCGACGAGATTTTATTTATCGACCACAAGGACCCGCACCTGGAGTTCTGGAACGGCGTGCGCCTGGGCGTGGGCGACGAAAAAAGCGTGAACGAGGCAAAACGGGTGACCGGCATCCGCGACGTTCGCCCGATAGGGGATTTCAAGAAGGTGCTGCACCAGCGCCTCGCGCGCCGCAAAAACCGTGTGCTCGGCACCCTGTGGATGGAGGGGACGAGAAAGGGCCGCCCGGTGAGCATCCCCGGCGACCACAACGCCCAGTTCAGGGCCAAGCTCGCGCGCTGGCTGCGCGCCTGGGGGGGCGCGCCGCCGGTGAATATCATGCAGAACCACTTTGAACTGCGCCTGCCGCTCGACCGTTACGATGTCGTAAACGTGTTCGAGGCGCAGCGCATCACCGGCGAGGCCTTCAAGGAAACCCTCAGGCGGTTTAAGACGCTTCGCAACGAATGTGCGGTGCAGGGCACCCTCGAAGGCGAGATGCTGAAGCACTCGCCCTACGGGCTCAGCTTTCCCTCCATCGTCGCCTCGGGGTCGAACGCCACGGTGCTGCACTACATGAAAAACGATGACGATTTCGGCGCCGGCGAACTCGTGCTCATCGATTTCGGCGTGCGCTGGATGACGATGCACGCCGACATCTCGCGCACGGTGCCCGCCTCGGGGCGCTTCAACCCCATGCAGAAAATGCTCTACGAGATCGTGCTCTCGGCGCAGCTGGCGGTGGAGAAGATGGCGCGCGCGGGCGTCACCATCGAAGAACTCAACAACCGCTGCTGGGACACGGTGGAGGCCGGCCTCAAGCGCTTCGCCGAGGCAGGCGGCCGTTACACCCTGCATTACAAGGGGCGGCCGCACGGCGTCAGCCACCTCATGGGCGAGCAGGAGCACGACGGCGACCCGTTCCGCAACTACGGCGGGCAGCCGATGCGCGCGGGCTGGCAGATCAGCAACGAGCCCGGGCTTTACGGCAAGTTCAGGATACGCATCGGTGGCAGGCAGTACGACGAGGAGATCGGCATTCGCATCGAGGACAACCTGCTGATCATGCCGAAGGGCTGCGTGAATTTTTCAAAAGGGATTCCAAAAACCGTGCGGGCGATCGAACGGGTGATGCAGGGCGGCCGAAAGAAAGCCTGATGGCGGGAGAGGAGGGCGCGAGTGCGGCCGGGTGCGGGTGGGGTGGCTAGAGCGTCTTGATGACGGCAAGGACCTCGTCCACGTGGCCCTTCACCTTGACCTTGGGAAAAATCTTCCGGATCACGCCTTCCTTGTCGATGACGAAGGTGCTGCGGACGATGCCCATGAATTTTTTTCCGTAAAGGCTTTTCTCCTGCCAGACGCCGTATTTGTTCACCACCTTCTGGTCGGTATCGGCGATGAGGTCGAAGGGCAGGTCGTACTTGTCGATGAACCTCTGGTGCCGCTCATTAGAGTCGATGCTGACGCCCAGCACCACCGTGTTCTTGAATTTTTTGTGCTGGTCCCTGAAATCGCAGGCTTCGGTGGTGCAGCCCGGCGTCATGTCCTTAGGATAAAAATAGAGGACGACGCTTTTCTCACCCCGGTAGGCGCTCAGCTTGATTTTGCGGCCCGCATGATCGGTGGCGGTGAAATCCGGAGCCTTGGACCCTTCCTTCAACATGTCCGGCGCGGCTCCCGGCTCACTGTCCCATGGACGCCAGGATCTTGTCTGCTTTCTGATTCACCTGGGTGACGGCTTCGAGGATGGTTTTTGCGGGGGTGCGCTCATTCATGTTGAACACCATGCGGGCATCGCCGATGACGTCCTGCAGCGACTTGAACACGGCCATGTCCGGCGTTTTGCCGTTCTTGCAGAGATCCGTGAAGGTGACGATGCCACGCTGAATCTTGCCGTCCGCCTGCAGGCCCAGCATCGATTTGTCCTTCAGCGACCCGGTCTGCTCGAGAAAGCCCCACAGGCCGCCTCTTCCCTGCACCACGTCGTAACTTGCCTGCAAATCCTTGATGCCCTCTTTGCATAACTCCGCGGCGGCGGCGAGCGAGGCGCCGAAGGTCATGAAAGTTAGGAGGAAAAACACGATGGTGCTGGATCGGAACGTCTTCAGGTATTTCATCCCCGGCTCCTGGTAGAGGCTCAAAATGGCATAAATTCGACGATCGATCCGCTCAATAAAGAAAGATGGTCGGTAACTTCATTAAAGCGAAATAGTCAGGTAAAGTCAAATCGAATGTTTTTGACGCCTGTTTCGGGAAGTCAGGACCCATTTCGGCCCCCCAATATCAGCGCCGGGAGCGGCTTTGCGGTTTCCTAGCGCATCAGGTTCTCGTAGGCCTCGAGCGGGTGCAGGCTTTCGAACGCCGGATCGGATTTGATGAAATCCTTCATCCGCGGGTTCATCCGCACCACGATCTCCAGGTTTTTCAGGCCGTCGGCGAGATCCCCGTTTTTAACATAGCTTTGGGCGAGGAGCAGG
>QJWD01000217.1 GCA_003235465.1 Nitrospirota bacterium
CGGCATCCAGCCTCAGGGCAAGCGATTCATCGCTCACGACTTAAGGAGTAGTTTTATGGCAGGCTTGTACCAGACCGAAACCGAGCTCAGCCTCGGCAACAACGTCATCGTCACCCAGATGACGCAGGCGATCAACTGGGCGCGCAAATATTCCTTCTTTATATACCCGTTCATCACCGCCTGCTGCGGCATGGAGTTCATGTCGGTGGCGGGGCCAAGGTACGATCTCGACCGCTTCGGCGCCGCGTTCCCACGGTTTTCACCGCGCCAGGCGGATCTCCTCATGGTGGTGGGCACCATCAGCCACAAGCAGGCGCCCATCCTGGTGAAGGTGTACAACCAGATGACCGAGCCGAAATGGGTGGTGGCCTACGGCGTTTGCACGGTTTCCGGCGGGTTTTACGACAACTACGCCACCGTCATGGGGATCGACACCATCATCCCGGTGGACGTTTACATCCCCGGCTGCCCGCCGCGCCCGGAAATGGTCATCGACGCCCTCATCAAGCTGCAGGGCAAGGTGCAGAACGAAACCCTGGCCGACCACGTCAAGGGCCCCTCGATGGTGACGCCGGCCGAAAGGCTCTGAGCCCGGCTTTTTACAGCCGCCGCTCTTCGCCTCACCGCCCCGCTGGGGTTGCTGCGGCCGTGCCGCGCGCAGGCATGATCTTTTCTATTCGCGCGATGAACCGCCGCCCCGCTTCTTTCTCGGTTTCAGTCATCCCCTCATAAGCCAAAAGCTTCTTAACTTGGGCGAGCTTGCCTTCAAGGTACGCACGGAAATCCTCGCCGTCTTTCGGGGTCAGGTCGACCGCCCCGTCTTGTCCGACAAACCGTTCCTTAAGAAACGCGAAATAAAGCGCCTCGCGCTCGCGCGCCTGCTTCAGCTTCACCTGGTGTTCGAGGAACAGGAGGGCCTCCCTTCTCCGGTCGATGCGGTAGCCGAGGCGGGTGTTGTCGTTCCTGCCGAACTGGTCGGCAAGCACGGCGAACGCGGCTTTCCGCGCCCCGGCGTCGATCTCCACCGGCAGGGGCGGCAACTGCCTGGCCGCGGCGATATCGAGAAGGAGGGACCCAACCCCCGTCTGCTCGCTCAGGTACGCCGCCTCAAGAGGGTGCTCGCGGTTTAAGCGGCTCGCCTCCTCGATGAGCGGGCGCATTGCATCGATGGCGCGCGCCACTCGGGTGAGCGCCCCGGCGTCGTACTCGTCCAGAAACCATTGCACCTCCCCCGGTATGATCCATTTCTCCTGCGTCGGGCGGGCGAAGAACGCGTCCATCAGCCGGGCAAAATCGGCGACGAAAAAATGCCGTATCACCTGCTCGAAGTACGGGTAATTGAGGAAGAGGAAACGCGGGTCGTCAAGCACGTTCAGGCTGTAGGCTTCGAGCTCGTTGGCCGGGCCAAGAAAACTCTGCGCGAGGTGCATCGCCTCGTGCTCGAGCGTCGCGCCGCCGTAGACCTTGCTGTCGATGATTAGGGTCGAAGGAAACAGGCGGATGGTGTCGAAGGTGGTGTGGGCGAGCTGGCCGGGGCGAAGCAGGCTGTCGGCGGAAAGCTGAACGATGACCTGGCGAAGGGGAACCGGCCCCAGGTCCGGCCGCTTCTTCTTAAGCGACGAAACCGCCTGACGCACACGCCCGGCCACCGATTCAAGCAGCGCCTCGCCCTCGTGGCAGGCGGGGCAGCCCGCCGCCCGAAAGCCGGGAATGGCTATGAGCACCCCCTGAGCCTCCCCCGCAAGGGGAACCTCCCCCAGGAGGGCATCGCCGTCACTCGCGAAAGGGCTGCCCGCCAGCGGATGGAGCTTGAGCAGGCGGTCGATTTCCGCCACCCCGGCGCGCCCCTCGGGCCACGCCTCGCCGGCAAGCATCAAGCCCATAAGGGCGATCAACGGCAGGAGCGTCATGCGCCCGCCCGCCGGACCTTGGGGGCGTCTCATGCGGGGGAGCAAGGCGTCACTTCTTGACGAAGTTGAAGCGCTGCCAGACGCTCACCACCTTGCGGCCGTTTCTGTCTTCCAGTTTGCCGTCCCACACCGCGAACGCCACCAGGGCCGCTTCGGGCTTCGTCAGGTCGATGTCCCATTTGCCCGTTTTCGGCCGGTCCCGCAGAAAAACCACCGTCCACACGCCGTCCTTCCATTCTCCCTGGCCTTCGACGTTCTGGTTCTCCGGCGGTTGCGGGGTGATCGTCCCGAAGCCTTCGGCGTTCAATTCCTCGACGGCGTTTTCGCTGGTGGCGTTCAGCCGCGCCACCGGGTTGGACATGATGCCGCCGAAAATCAACGCGTCCATGTCGACGCCGCCGGTGGAGTATTCAAGATCGCTCTCCGCCTCCAGCGTTTCCTCCAGGCCTGCCTTCCAGTGCCAGATGTTCACCGGCTTGCTGCGATTGCCCATGCCAAAGAAGGGCTCGTTGTGACCGTGCGTGTGCAGAGTGACCGAGCCCAGGGCGAACTGCACGGCGGCGCCGTCGCGGAACACATCCTGCCGTTCGGTGGAGAACGCATCCTGAGTGGGGTCGCTCCACATGAGACGGATGGCAACCTGGTCATCGTTGTACACCGACGCCACGTTGATGGTGTTCACCGCGCCGCGCCGGGCCGAAAGCGGCCTAAGCACAAGCTCAGTGCTCTTGACCCCTTCCCACACCGGGCTCTTGACATCGGTGCCGAGCTCGAACTGAACGGGGTAGGAATAGATGTCGGTCTCGAACTCCGCCTGCTTGACTTCCTTCACAAAGCGCGAACGGATGAAGTGCGCGAGCGCCCAGCGGTCCTCCTCGGGCAGGTGCGCGTAGGATTCCATCGGCGTGCCATCGAGCCCGGTGCTGAGGGTCCGGAAAATGTCCTCCGCGCTGTAGCCGCCCTTAAGTTCCGAGGGCAGGGTGATGTCGTGCACGAACACCGCGTGCTTCCAGGCGTCCATCAGGGAATCCGCCAGCTTGCCGTCGCCCTTGCCGCCCGCGCCATGGCACTGGCTGCATTTCTGCTTGCCGTACACCTCCTCACCCCGTGCGACGATTTCGGGCGTCGCCTGCGGCGCCTTGCCCACCTTGAGCTTCTCGCCTGCGGGCTCGCTTTCGAAGCGCGGCGAGAAATTCTTGATCAGGTTGATGAGCGCCCAGGTGTCCTCGGGAGAGAGCGCCGCCTCCCACGCCGGCATCGAGGTGCCGGGGACGCCGCGAATGATGGTGCGGTAAATGTCCTCATCCCTGGGCAGGGTGCCGGTGGGGGTGGAGCGGAATTTGTAGATGCCCTTGCGGAAATCGCGCGGCCAGGGGTAAAGGTATTCCACCGCCGCGCCGCCGCCGTTGCCGTCCTTGCCGTGGCAGAAAACGCACATGTGCAGGTAGATGTTGCGGCCCCGGGCGAGCAGCGCTTCACCGGTTTCCTCGCCTTCGGGCTTGTCCATGCCCATGGCGTCGTGCGCGCCGCGCGTTCGAAACAGGGATTTCTCGCCTTCCGGCTGGCCGTGCCCGGCGTGACCCCCGCCAGCCGGCTCCTCGGCGCGGTATTCCCCGCCCGGCGCGCTCTCATGCCCCGAGTGGTCCATGCCCATCATGGAATGGTCCGGCTCTTCACACCAGCCCGCCATCGGCAGAGTAAAAACAAACAGGGACAGAACAGAAAAACCCGCTAACATTAAGCGGGTGGATGAAAGTGAAACCGGTTTCATGGTGCGAGCCCTCGAATGGCGGAACGGTCCGCGGGTTTTCGGGATTAGACGCCAGATGCATGGTAACGATTCGAACCGGGCCTAGGGTGCGGCCTTCCGCACCAGCCGCACGCCCTGGTCCAGATCGGCGAGATCCTTGAGGTTGAAATAATTCTCCTTATGCCCGAGACCGAAATACCAGGCGTTGTCGAGGCCGCGCTCGTCGGCGCTCCAGACATAATAGCTGCCCCCGCCCCGAAAGCCCTCGGGCAGGCCAAGCGGTTCCTCGTCCTTGCTTTTAACCTTGCGTGCGGGATCGTAGAGGCCGTTCAGCTCCTCCATCGTCGGCAACCGCCAGTCGTTGAAGCCGGCGAACTTTTCCGCGTTTTTTTTCGCCACGTATTCGAGCGCCTCGTACCAGTTGACGCCTTTCTTCAGCTCATGAAACGAATCGCCGCGCTGCCACATGAGGCCGCTGCCGGGGTCGCTGAAAACCATTTCATCGGGGCCCGTGGAGGGGTTGGCCTCCGCGGCCGCCGCGAATAGAAACAGGCCGAGGATAAAATAAAGAAACATCGCATCCCGGCCACCTCGGCCTGGAAAGCGGATCGATATGCATTTTTTCCTGGTCATAAGGCTCCCATGAAACGATAGCTGTCTGGCGGGTTTCCGGTTATTATACCGAAGGAGATCAGCCAAGAGAAGCCCAAACCCGCCCGGCCACGGGCCGGTTGCATCACCCCCGGCCGCCGGATTACAATCCGGCATTGCAAGTTCCGACAAGGGAAATCATGCAAGTCATTCACGCCCCCAGCCTGAACGCAAACGACCTG
>QJWD01000193.1 GCA_003235465.1 Nitrospirota bacterium
ACCGGCCAGATCGTCGGCGAGAACAACAAGGACAACGACCTCGTCGTCAACGTCTGCAAGGAAAAGAAGCTGACCAACATGCGCGCCTCGGGCTCCGACGTCAATATCATCCTGACGCCGCCAAGACGCATGAGCCTGGAGCAGATCCTCGGCTTTCTCAACGACGATGAACTCGCCGAGATCACGCCCAAGAGCATTCGCCTGCGCAAGAAGGTTCTCGATGAAAGCGAGCGCAAGCGCCTCTCGCGGCAGAAAAGCATCGCCTGAATTTCGGCGGCGGGATACGGCGGCCATTTCATTTGCCGGTGTATTTGAAATGAGGTAAAATCAGCCTTTTTTACGAGCGGGCAGCCGCACCCTGAACCAAACCGGACGTTCTCCCTTATGCAGCGAACCACCCTGGTCCAGTACATTCGCCAGCAGGGCTTCAGCACCCCCGGCGCCACCGGCGAGTTCACGAGCCTCATGAACGAAGTCATCGTGGCGTCGAAGATCGTTTCGTTGGAAGTCAACCGCGCCGGCATCGGCGAGGACATCCTAGGCCTCACCGGCAAGATCAACGTTCAGGGCGAGGAGGTGCAGAAGCTCGACGAGTTCGCCGACATGACCTTCACCACCATCATCGGCCAGTCGGGCACGGTGTGCGCCATCTGTTCCGAGGAACAGGCGGAGCCGTTCATCGTGCCGCGCGAGGACCGCGGCAAGTACATCTTCATGATGGACCCCCTGGACGGCTCGTCCAACGTCGACGTCAACGTCGGCATCGGCTCCATCTTTTCCATCTACCGCAAGGTCAGCCCGGGGGACGAGGTGGTCGAGGCGGACATTCGGCAACCCGGCCACAGGCAGGTGGCGGCCGGTTACGTGATGTACGGCTCGAGCACCATGTTCGTCCTGACCACCGGCCAGGGCGCGCACGGCTTCACCCTCGACCCGTCGCTCGGCGAGTTTTTTCTCTCGCACCCCAACCTGCGCATTCCTAAACGCGGCTCGACGTACAGCATCAACGAGGGCAACATGGCGCAATGGAGCCCCGAGCAAAAGCAGCTCGTCGCCCACCTGAAAGCCTCGGATCCGGCAACGGGCAGGCCCTACAAGCTGCGCTACATCGGCACCCTGGTGTCCGATTTTCACCGCACGCTGCTCAAGGGCGGCATCTTCATGTACCCGAGCGACAGGAAAAGCCCCAAGGGCAAGCTGCGCCACGCCTTCGAAGCGGCGCCGATGGCGTTCATCGTCGAGCAGGCGGGCGGCAGGGCCTCCTCCGGCCTCGGGCGCATCATGGACATCGTTCCGGATGAGCTGCACCAGCGCGTGCCCCTGTTCGTCGGCAGCCCGAGCGACGTCGAGCTTGCCGAAAAAATCCTATCCGGCGGCGCCCTCGCCGACCAGGCCGGCTAAACGGCCCCGGCCGCCGCCCGAACCCAACAGACGCGTTCATGAAAATTCAAAGCATCCGCGGCGTCCGCGACATTCTTCCCGGCGAAATCGAAAAATGGCAGTGGGTGGAAGACGTCGCCCGCGCCGTGTTCGCGCGTTACGGCTTTCAGGAGATCCGCCTGCCGGTGTTCGAAAAAACCGCGCTGTTCGCGCGCAGCATCGGCGAGACCACCGACATCGTCGAGAAGGAGATGTACACCTTCACCGACCGCGGCGGCGAGCAGATCACCCTGCGCCCCGAAGGCACCGCCTCGGTGGTGCGCGCCTACATCGAACACAAGCTCTACAACCCGCCCTCGGTGCTCAAGCTCTACTACATGGGGCCGATGTTCCGCTACGAGCGGCCGCAGGCCGGGCGCTTCCGCCAGTTTTACCAGATCGGCATCGAGGCGATGGGGAGCGCGAGCCCCCTGGTGGACGTCGAGGTGATGACCCTGCTGCTGGATTTTTTCGCCGCCCTCGGCATCGAGGGACTAGCCCTCGAGATCAACAGCCTGGGCTGCCGCGAATGCAGGCCGGCGTACCGCGAGGCACTTAAAGACGCCATCCGCCCGCACTTAGGCGAACTGTGCGCGAACTGCAACCAGCGCTACGAGCGCAACCCGCTGCGCGTGCTCGACTGCAAGGTGGAGCGCGACAGGGAGATCGCCGCCGCCCTGCCCCGCTTTCAGGACCACTGGTGCGCCGCCTGCCAGGAGAATTTTTCCGCAGTCCGCGATTTGCTCGATGCGGCGGGAGCGCCATTCAGCGTCAACCCGCTCCTGGTGCGCGGGCTGGATTATTATTCGCGCACCACCTTCGAGGTGGTCTCCGGCAACTTGGGCGCGCAGAACGCCGTCTGCGGCGGCGGCCGCTACGACAGCCTGGTCGAGGAATTCGAAGGCCCACCCACCCCGTGCTTCGGGTTCGCCCTGGGCATGGAGCGGCTCATCTCGCTGCTTCCCGAAGGCGTCACCGAAGCGCCCGCGCCCGATGTCTTCATCGTCGCCCTGGGCGATGCCGCCGCCCGCGCAAGCATCGGCCTTGCGGCCCGGCTGCGCGGAGCCGGCCTTCAAGTCGAAAGGGATTACGACGGCGGCAGCATGAAAAGCCAGATGCGAAAAGCCAACCGCCAGGGCGCGCGCCTCGTGCTCCTCGTCGGCGACAACGAAATCGCCACGGGAAAATTCGCGCTTAAAAACATGCAGACCGGCGAGCAGGTGGACGTCGGCGAGGATACGCTTGAGGAAGCCGCGCGAGCCGCTCTCAAACCCGCCCCAGCGGGGGGCTGAGCCCGCCCCGGTGGGCGCATTGACGCTCGCCAGGCCACGTGCTAAATTAAGCGAAACATCACGCGAGTAAAGTCACCATGTCGAGCAAGGAACTCCAGGTTCTCGAAGATTATATTTCGCAGAACAACCTGAAAATCACCAAGCAGCGGCGCGCCGTGCTGAACGCCTTCCTCAACTGCGAGGAGCACATCAGCGCCGACGAGCTGCACAAGCTGGTGACGGCGACGGAACCCAGGGTGGGCCTCGCCACGGTGTACCGCACCATCGCGCTGTTGACGCAAAGCGGGCTCGCCTCGGAGCTCGATTTCGGCGACGGCCAGAAACGCTACGAGCACAAGTACATGCACAGCCACCACGATCACATGATCTGCACCGAGTGCGGCAAGATCATCGAATTCAACCATCCCCTCATCGAGAAGTTTCAGGAAGAAGTCGCCGCGCGCAACGGCTTCATGATGACCTCGCACAAGCTCGACATCTTCGGCATGTGCAAGGAATGCCGCTAGCGCGATACCACGATTCACTCACAGCCCAGCAAATTCCTTTATCAGCGAGTCCGGCCACCTTGCGGACGCATGAAAATGCCGCTGGCGCCGCACATCGACTGACTCTGTTCAGCGGGGATCTTGGCTGAGTGTCAGCCAGCGCGCAGACGCAAAACAGGGCTGGCGATCTCGCCTGCCGGTCTTTCTAATTTACTCGGATGCGGGTTGCTTGGTTTTCGCGGGGGGTTCGGCCACCGTGCGGACGCAGCGGAAGCCGATGTAGTTGTAGATCTCGTTCATGATCTGCCCGTACGAGGTGACCTTCGGAAAGACGCGGTTCTTCGGATGCAGCCAGGTGCGGTTGGTGGGCCTCAGCGCGCCCGCCGAGGAATCGAACGCGCCGCCGCGGATCACCTTGTACTCGCCCTCGGCGGGGCCTTTGGGGTTGTCCTTGACGGTGGGGTCGTAATAAGGCGAGTACCAGTCGTCGGTCCATTCCCAGACGTTGCCGAGCAGGTCGTGAACGCCGAACTGGTTGGCCGCCTTCTGGCCGACGGGGTGGGGCTTGTCCTCGGCGTTGTCGGCATACCAGGCGTAATCGCCGTTCATCATATTGCCCCAGAAGTAGCGCGTGTCGACGCCGCCGCGCGCGGCGTATTCCCACTCCGCCTCGGTCGGCAGCCGGCAGGCGCCTTCGCTTTTGCTGACGAATTCCTTCACGTCGTAATAGTTCACCTGCTCGACGGGCAAATCGCCGCCGACGAACTTCGACGGGTTGAACTGCATCAACTTCTCCCAGCGTGCCTGCGTGACTTCATATTTGTCCATGTAGAAATCAGCGATGCACACTTCGTGTTCGGGCCTTTCGTCTTCCTGGGCGAAATTGTTGCCCATGACAAAGCAGCCACCCTTAACGAAGACCATCCCCTCGGGCGCGGCGTCCACCTTGGCCTGGTCCTCGGGGAGAACGGGCACGGGCACCACCTCCGCGGCGTCGCCGCCGGGGGCCGTCGCCGCCACCGGGGCCGCGCCTTGCTCGGGGGTTTCTCCGCCACCGGAACACGCTGTAAGCGACAAAGCGAGAAGGATTAGGATCAGTGAGGCTGGGTTTCGCATGACATCCAAATTGAATATAAAGCTCGAATCATAACACTTCTGCCTTTGTTTACAACAGAATAATGCCCCCCCGGGGGGCCGGGAAAAGCCGTCCCTGGGGCATCGGGACCCGCCGGGCCTGGCAAAACCCTCCCCCGCGCATCCGGATCGGGCGGCCGGGCATGCC
>QJWD01000032.1 GCA_003235465.1 Nitrospirota bacterium
ACAACCTGTTGTATACCTGTGTTTGGCGGCGCCTGCATATTGCGTTTTGCACGCCTCTCTAGCTTCAGGGCGCCAACCCAGGCGCCAGGCCCCAAACGCAGCACCCGTTTTGAGGATATAAGATTCCGTACCGTCCCCGTCAAGCCTGACGGGGGAACTTTCATTTCGTCAACATCCCGAATGCCCGGCGGTCTGGCCGTCTGGGCGGCAAAACCCGACACACACCCGAAGCGCCGGGGCCTTACCCGGGCACAATCCGCCACACGCCGAATATGTCCAAGCAAACGACAGCCAGCCTCGAAGCTGAGCTTGAGAACCGGTTTCTCACCTACGCCCTGTCCACCATCGTCTCGCGGTCGCTGCCCGACGTGCGCGACGGGCTGAAGCCCATTCACCGCCGCATCCTTTACGCCATGGACCAGATGGGCGTCAGCTCCGCGGCGAAATACGTGAAGTCGGCGAAGATCATCGGCGAGGTGCTGGGTAAATACCACCCGCACGGCGACGCCTCGACCTACGAGTCGATGGTGCGCATGGCGCAGGACTTTTCCATGCGCTACCCGCTGGTCGACGGCAAGGGCAATTTCGGTTCGGTGGACGGCGACGCGCCCGCCGCCTACCGCTACACCGAGGGCCGGCTGACGCCGATCACCCAGCACCTGCTCGCCGACCTTAAAAAGGAAACCGTCGATTTCCGCACCAACTACGATAACACGCTCAAGGAACCAGTGGTGCTGCCCTCCGGCATCCCCAACCTGCTGGTCAACGGTGCGTCGGGCATAGCCGTGGGCATGGCCTGTTCGTTTCCCAGCCACAACCTGCGCGAGGTCATCGGCGCCCTGATCGACCTGATCGAAAACAAGAAGCCCACCGTGGCGGGGATGCTCAAGCACATCAAGGGCCCCGATTTTCCCACCGGCGGCACCTTGCAGACCCCGCGCGCGGAACTCAGGCAGGCCTACGAGACCGGCTCCGGTCAGGTGCGCATCCGCGGCACCTGGGAGATGGAAAAACTGCCGCGCGGCCGCCAGCAGATCATCATCACCTCGATCCCCTACGGCGTCAACAAGGCGCGGATGATCGAGAAGATCGCCGAGATCATCATCGCCAAGAAGCTGCCGCCGCTCACCGACGTGCGCGACGAGAGCGACCTGGAGGTGCGGGTGGTGCTCGAAATCAAGACCGGCGCCGACCCCGACAAGGTGATGGGTTATCTCGTCAAGCACACGGATCTGGAGACGCAGTTCCCCATCAACTTCACCTGCCTTAAGCCCAACGGCGAGCCGGACCGCCTGTCCCTGCTCGACATCGGCCTCTACTTTCTCGACTTCCGCAAGGAGGTCATCACCCGGCGGCTGAATCACGAGCTCGCGCTGCTCAAGCGCCGGCTGCACATCCTCGCCGGGTTCGCGCTCATCTTCAACGACCTCGACCGCGCGCTCAGCCTGATCCGCGCCTCCAAGTCGCGCAAGGAAGCGCACGACAAACTGAAGACCGCTTTCAAGCTCGACGACGAGCAGACCACGGCCATCCTCGAGATCCCGCTCTACCGCCTGGTGTCGATGGAGATCGACAAGATCCTCGCCGAGATGAAGGAAAAAACCGCCGAGAAAAACCGCATCGAGGCGATCCTGAAATCCGACCGCAAGATCTGGCAGGAGGTGAAGGGCGAACTGGAAGCCATCGACGAAAAATTCGGCGACAAGCGCAAGACTTCGGTTAAGGGCGGCGTGGAGCTCGCCGAGTTCAACGCCGAGGATTTCATCGAGCACGAGGACGTGCACCTCGTCATCAGCGAAAACGGCTGGCTGAGAAAACTGAAAACCTTGAGCGGCGAGGCCTCCGCCCTCAAGTTCAAGGAGAACGACCGCTTCCTGAACGCGCTTGCCTTAAACACGCGCGACCGCGTCGGGTTCATCACCTCGTTCGGCGTGCTCTACGTGCAAAAGGTATTCAACCTGCCCTACACCCGCGCCGGGTTCGGCGAGCCGGTGCAGCACCTGTTCAAATTCAGCGACGGCGAAAAGGTGGTGGAGATGATCGCCCTGCCCGGCGAAGGCAGCGAGGCCGAGGGCGGCGGCAAGCAGCAGCTCGACCTGGGTTTCACCGCCACCGGCGAGGCGGCCATGGAATGCATGGTGGCCACCGAGGGCGGTTACGGCTTCCGCTTCCTCCTGGACAATGTCGAGGAAACCACCCGCTCCGGCCGCAAGCTCATGTCGCTCGCCGAGGGCGACAGGATGATCCGCTTCGCCCCCGTCACAGCCGGCCAGGTGTTCCTCGCCTCCACCCTGGGCAAGGGGCTCAGGCTCGAGGTGGAGCAGATCACCCTGCTTTCGGGCCGCGGGCGCGGCGTCCGCCTCATGAAACTGGGCGAGGGCAAGCTCGCCGGGTTCGCCTTCGTGACTGAAAAAGACAAGGTGACCCTGCTCCTCGAAGACGGCAAGGAGCGGACCGTGCGCATGGCCGACGTGCCGCTGTACAACCGGGGCAGCCAGGGCGTGAAGGTTTCGGCGCGCAAGAAAATCGTCTCTCTTCTCTGATTGATCGCAAGGATTAAACCATGACGTCGTACCAGGCAAAAGACATTCAGGTGCTCGAAGGGCTCGAACCCGTCCGTCGGCGGCCGGGCATGTACATCGGTTCCACCTCGGCCACCGGGCTGCACCACCTCTTGTGGGAAATCATGGACAACTCGGTGGACGAAGCCTTAAACGGCCACTGCGACACCATCGAGATCACCTTGAAGGGCGCCGATGAAGTGACCATCAAGGACAACGGGCGCGGCATTCCCGTCGATCAGTTTCAGAAGACGAAAAAGAGCGCCATGGAGATCCTGTTCACGACGCTGCACTCCGGCGGCAAATTCGGCCAGGGCAATTACAAGGTGTCCGGCGGCCTGCACGGCGTCGGCATGGCGGTGGTTTGCGCCCTGTCGGAATCGCTCGTGGCCACCTCCCGCCGCGACGGCCATGAATGGACGCAGACCTACGCGCGCGGCAAGGCGACCTGCAAGCTGAAAAAGGGCAAGGCGGTGCGCGCCTACGGCACCGAGGTGACGTTCAAGCCTGACGCGAAGATATTCCCCAAAATCCAGTTCCAGCCGAAACTGATTCTCGAGCGGGCCGAATCGAAGGCCTTTCTCAACAAGGGCCTCAAGATCATCGTCCACGACGGCAATAATAAACAGGAGTTCCAGTACCCGAGCGGCATCAAGGACTACATCCGCAAAATCACCGAAGGCCTGCCGAAGCTCACCGAGGAAGCCCTCGCCATCGAAAAGGACGACCAGACCCTTCGGGTGGAAACGGCGTTTTTGTGGACCTCGTCCACCGAGTCCAACATCATTTCCTACGCCAACGCCATCCGCACCGTGGACGGCGGCACGCACGAGACGGGCTTCAGGAACGGCCTCACCAAGGCGCTGCGCGGCTACATCGAACGCCGCGGCCTGTTGCCCAAGGGGATCCAGGGCATCACCGGCGAGGATGTCAAGGAGGGCCTGGTGGCCATCATCAGCGTGTACCTGCAGGGCGAGGTGGAATTCCAGGGGCAGACCAAGGGCCGCCTGAATTCGGAGATCACCTCGCAGGTGGAGGCGGTGGTGAAGCATTCCCTGGAGCACCACCTGAACACCCACCCCACCCTGGGCGACCAGATCGCGAACCGCGTCATCCTTTCGGCGGAGGCGCGCATCGCCTCGCGCCAGGCGAAGGAGGCGGTGCACCGGAAAACCGCGATCTCGCACCGGCTCAACCTGCCGGGAAAACTGGCCGATTGCGCCACCGTCGACAAGGACGAGGCGGAGCTGTTCATCTGCGAGGGCGACTCCGCCGGCGGTTCCAGCAAGCAGGCGCGCGACAGGAAGACCCAGGCCATTTTGCCCATTCGCGGCAAAATCCTAAACGTCGAAACCGCGCCGCTCGCCAAAACCCTCGCCAACACCGAGATCCAGAACATCATCTCGGCCATCGGCACCGGCATCCATCCGAAATTCGATTACGAGAAATTGCGCTACGGCCGCATCATCATCATGACCGATGCCGATGTGGACGGCGCGCACATCTGCACCCTGCTGCTCACGTTTTTCTACAAGCACATGTTCGAACTTGTCCAAAAGGGCCATATTTACATCGCCCAGCCCCCGCTCTACCGCATCGACGCGGGCAAGAAGCAGATGTACGCCATCGACGACGAAGAAAAGGACCGCATTCTCAAGGGCCTGAACGGCGCCAACTTCGAGGTCGGCCGTTTCAAGGGGCTCGGCGAAATGCCCCCCGCCGACCTCAGGCAGACCACCATGAGCAAGGCCACCCGTTCGCTCATCCAGGTCACGGTTGAAAACCTGGAATCCACCCGCCAGACCGTGGGCCGGCTGATGGGAAAAGACTCCGCCCCACGCTTCAAATTCATCAAGGAGAAGGCGGAATTCGTGCAAAATCTGGACGTTTGACCCCTTTCTCCGCCGCCCCC
>QJWD01000248.1 GCA_003235465.1 Nitrospirota bacterium
GCTTTTATTTATTTTGGTTCATCCTAATTAAGGAGGTTTGAATGAAGAAGTGGAAAAAGCGGCTGTTCGGTATCGCGGTGATGATGATCGCTTTCTCAGGCGCGCTCGCCGCAGAGGCGGCGGAGAAGGCCGTCCTCACCCACGCGCCCGACGTTCCCCCGCCGACGGGCCGCAGCAAGCCGGCGACGGTGGTGGTTAATTTCGAAGCGAAGGAATACGTCGGCGAACTGGACGACGGCGTCAAGTATAAGTTCTGGAGTTTTAACGGCACCGTTCCGGGGCCGATGGTGCGCGTGCGCCAGGGCGATACGGTGGAGTTCCACCTGGCCAACGCCAAGGACAGCGAGTTCCCGCACAATATCGACATCCACGCGGTGAACGGCCCCGGCGGCGGCGCGGCGGTGAACCTCGCCGGCCCCGGCGAGGAGCGCGTGTTCCGCTTCAAGGTGCTGAACCCCGGTCTGTACATCTATCACTGCGCCTCGCCCGCGCCCAACATCCCCGCCCACATCGCCAACGGCATGTACGGCCTCATCCTCGTTGAGCCGGAGAAGGGGCTGGCCAAGGTCGACCGCGAGTACTACGTGATGGAAAGCGAGTTCTTCACCCAGCCCGCGAAGGAAAAAGGCGTCTGGGAATTGTCGATGGAGAAGGGCCTCGCCGAGCACCCCGACCACGTGGTGTTCAACGGGCGCGCCGGAGCGATGGTGGGCGACGACGCCCTCAAGGCGAACGCCGGCGAAAAGGTGCGGATCTATTTCGGCAACATCGGCCCGAATGGCACCTCGTCGTTTCACGTCATCGGCGAGATCTTTGACACCGTTTACCTGGAAGGCGCTCTGAATGGCGTGGAGAACCACAACGTGCAGACGACGCTTGTGCCCTCCGCCGGGGCGACCATTGTCGACTTCAAGGTCGACGTGCCTGGCGCTTACATCTTGGTCGATCACAGCATCTTCCGCGTCGCCAAGGGCGCCATCGGCATTCTCTCCGCCGAAGGCAAGGAGAACAAGGCGGTGTTCGAGTCGGTGAAGTAGACAGGCTTTGTGAAGGGCAGGGAGGGGACGGTGGCTGGCTAGGATGCGCGCTTCCTTAACCCCTCCCGGCCTCCCATTGATAAGGGGAGGAGATTAGGAAGTTACTCCCTCCTCAACCGCGTGAGGCTCAGCTGTCGATGCCGAGCCGCTTCATCTGCCGCCACAGGGTGATGCGGTGCACTGAGAGCAGGCCCGCGGCGTGCGTCTGGTTATTGCCGCTTTCGGCGAGAGCGGTCAGAATTTTTTCCCGCGTCAGGGTGTTGCGCCGCTTGCCGGGGCGGGATTTGGGCTTTCGCGGCAGGTGGGAGGGCAGGTCGTCCGGGTGCAGCACCTCGGCGGTGCACTTCACGCAGGCGTGCTCGACGGCGTTTTCCAGTTCGCGCACGTTTCCCGGCCAGTCGTGGTCGATGAGCACACCGAGCGCCGCGCTCGACAAGCCCGAAATGGCCTTGCCGTTGGCCCCGGTCCAGCGGCTGAGGAAATGCTGGGCGAGGCTGGGGATGTCTTCCTTGCGGTCTCTAAGCGGCGGCAGGTGAACGGGCACCACGTTCAACCTGTAGTACAGGTCCTCGCGAAAGCGGCCGGCCCGCACCTCCTCCTCAAGCGATTTGTTGGTGGCGGCGAGAATGCGCAGGTTGACCTTGATCGGCCGGTTGCTGCCAACGCGCTCGATTTCCTTTTCCTGCAGCACGCGCAACAGTTTGACCTGCACGCGCGGGTCCACCTCGCCGATCTCGTCCAGAAAAACTGTGCCGCCGTGGCTCTCCTCGAAGCGGCCGACGCGGTCCGCCACCGCGCCGGTGAAGGCGCCCTTGACGTGGCCGAACAACTCGCTCTCAAGCAGGTTATCGGAGAACGCGGCGCAGTTGACGACGATGAACCGCTCCGCCGCGCGCGGGCTCTCTGAGTGGATGGCGCGTGCCACCAGTTCCTTGCCGGTGCCGCTTTCGCCCTGGATGAGGGCGGTGGTGTCGAACGGGGCGAGGTTCTTGATGGTCTGGAACAGTTCCCGCATCAGGTGGCTTTTGCCGACCAGGTTCCTGAACGAGTGGCCGCTCTTAAGCTGCTCCCGGAGATCGGCGATTTCCGTGACGTCGCTGAGCGCGACCAGGACCCGCGCCGTGCCGTCTTCCGCGCGCATGAGCAGCCCGGCCTGAAAGCGGCCCAGGCGGCGCAGGCCGTCCTTGCGAAAGAACGGCGCATCGAAACCCACGCGGCCCTTGACCGGGCCTTCCTTCACCGTCATGCATAACGTGCAGTTGTTGAGGCACAGGCTCTTGTCGAACAGGGTGACGCACTTCCGCCCCACCACATCGCGCCGCTTGTGGCCGGTGATCTTCTCCGCCGCCTGGTTGAAATGGAGGATCTCCATGTTCTGGTCGTAAACGAACACCGCCTCGCTGAGCGCGTTGAGGACGGTGTCGAGGTATTCGTCGGAAGTCTTCGCCATGCGTGTTCGCCGCCGGTTGGAGGATGATACCTTCTTCTTTAATGGAAAATCGCTGTTGTTGCAATAGAAATGATGCAACAGTCGCAACCGGGGCGCGGGGGTTGGAGGCCCGGCGGGGGTGAAAGCGGGGTCAGAGCTTGAGCACGGTTTCGCGCATGGCCTTTATTTCGTCGGCGTCGGCGGCGGAACTTGCGAAGCGGGCCCGTTCGTAGAGCTGGGTGACCTGTTTGACGCGGGCCCGCTCTTCGGCTTCCAGCGTATCGAGGTGGCCGAGGAATTCGCGGTGCGTCGCCGAGGGCGGTTTGGAGATGCCCTTCTGTTTGAGCCGGCTAAGCATGTCCCGATAAAGTTTTGCCGCCTCGGGCAGGGGGGGCGGCCGCGGGCGGCGGCTCCGCCATAGATAAACCGCGATGCCGATGCCCATGAGCAGGGCCAGCGGCACACGCCAGGGCTTCTCCTTGAGCGACAAGAGCGTGTCCTCGACATCGCCCAGGGCACGCGCGTGGCCCATCATCCGCTGTCCGTGGCTTCTGAAAAAGCTCAGGATCTGCATCTGGTCGCTCACCGAGTACTTGATGACGTAGCGCTGCCAGTTGAGCCGCATCAGGTCCAGCGTCCGCGACAACTGGCTCGGCCGGGCTCCCTGGCCTTCGCCGGGGTCGGGCGGGGTGGGGTCGAAGACCACCCAGCCCTGGCCGGGCAGAAACGCCTCGACCCAGGAATGCGCGTGCTTCTGCCGGATGATGAAGTATTCGCCCATGTCGTTCCACTCGCCGCTGGTGAACCCGTTCACCATGCGCGCCGGCACCCCCGCTAGCCTGAGCAGGATGACCATGGCCGAGGCGAAGTATTCGCAGTGCCCCGCCTTGCGTGTGAACAGGAAATGATCCAGCGCCGATTCGTTGGCCGAAGCCTGCATGTCTAGGGAATAGGAGAAACCCGTGCCGAGGTGCTTCTCGACCCGCGAGGTAATTTCATACGGCGAGGTCGCGCCGCTGGCGAGCTGGCTGGCGAGAGCCCTGATCCTGCTGCCAAGCGGCGGCAGTTGCAGGTAGCGCTCGGGAAAAACCCGCGGGTTCATTTGCGGCATGGGCTCGGGATAGCTGGCGACGGGGTTCTTGAGGTCCGAAATGAGGGTGAACCGTTTCGGTCCTCCGCTCCGCCTGCCGCCGGTGCGCAGGGTGTAGTTCTCGTCCATTTGAATCTGGTCGAACTGGCCGTCGACATGAACCGGCAGGCCGTGGGTGAAAATGATGTCGGTGTCGAACGACTCCATGTACACTTCCTGCCGCACGAGCTCGCCCGGGCTGCGGGTGGCGAACACGGGAGTGCCGACGCCGGGGCGGCTTCTCAGGTCCCAGTCCACCTTGGCGCGGCTCGTCCAGAGGACGCCGTTGTAATAGTCGAGGGCGATGCCGCGCCAGTAGATCGGCATTTTCGGAATCACCTTGCGGTTTCCGCGAAAATATTCGACGCGCATCACCACCGTGTCGCTCTCCTTTATGGTCCCCACGTCCCCCAGGCGCACCGTCGAGGCGAAGCCGGCCATGGTGTTGGTGCGCGGGTCGAGCTTGAACAGGCCGAGGCCGATGCGCGGAAAGCTGATGAAGATCACCACCGTGAACACCAGGCTGAGGAGAACCAGGCCTGAGGATAGGCCGATGAGCGGCGTCCACGACGAATCCCGCTCGCCGGCGTGCAGGAACACCTCCGGCGGGCTGTGGCTGCCGGCGCGCTCCACCATCATGTTGTAGAGGATCAGGCTCCAGCAAAGGACGAGGAAAAACCCGAGAAACAGGATGCCGAAAACGATGTCGCGGACGTAAATCGCGCCGACCAGCAGGCAGGCGATGGAAAGCAGGTAGCCGAACAGGTAGTCGTTCAGCTCGCTCTTGAAAATAAACCGGGAGATAAGAATGAAAGTCAGGAACCCGGAAACGAAATCCAGGAGCGGCAGGTTAAGGACGAGGAAAAT
>QJWD01000326.1 GCA_003235465.1 Nitrospirota bacterium
CTTCTGATGGCGGGGTTGCAGGGTTCCGGTAAAACCACCACCGTCGGCAAGCTCGCCCGCCGCTTCAAGGAAAAAGGCAAGAACTGCCTGCTGGTGCCGGCGGACGTGTACCGCCCCGCCGCCATCGAACAGCTGAACGTGCTCGGCCGCGATCTCGACGTCGCGGTGTACCAGGCGGGAGACGAGAAGGACCCCGTCGCCATCTGCAAGAACGCGGTGGAGGAAGCGGGGCGCAGCCTGCGCCATGTGGTGATCCTCGATACCGCCGGGCGCACCCAGGTCGACGATGCGTTGATGGAGGAACTGAAGCGCATCAAGGCTGCGGTGAACCCGCACGAGGTGCTGTTCGTCGCCGACGCCATGATGGGCCAGCAGGCCGCCGATATCGCCGGCACCTTCAACGAGGCCATCGGCATCGACGGCGTCATCCTCACCAAGATGGATGGCGACGTGCGCGGCGGCGCGGCCCTATCGATCAAGTCGGTCACCGGCAAGCCGATCCGCTTCTTCGGCACCGGCGAAAAGCTCGACCAGCTCGAGCCGTTCCACCCGGAGCGCGTGGTCTCGCGCATTCTGGGCATGGGCGACGTGATGTCCCTCGTCGAAAAGGCCGAGCAGACCTACGACATGGAAGAGCAGGCGGCGCTCGAGAAAAAAATCCGCAAGAACGCGTTCACGCTGGAGGATTTCCGCGACCAGCTTAAGCAGGTGCAGAAGATGGGCTCGATGGAGCAGATCCTTGGCATGATTCCCGGCGCCCAGAAGCTCAAGGGGCTCAAGATGGATGACGGCGCCTTCAAGAGCATCGAGGCGATCATCAACTCGATGACCAAGGAGGAGAGGAACAGACACAACCTCATCAACTCGAGCCGCAAGCGGCGCATCGCCGAGGGCAGCGGCACCCGCGTCAACGATGTCAACAAACTGCTCAAGCAGTTCGCGCAGATGCAGAAAATGATGAAAAAGTTTTCCATGGGCAAGATCCGCAGCGGCTTCGACCTTGCAGGCATGATGAAAGGCCGGCGGTTCTGACCCGAAGCGCATAACATTAACGCCCCGTGGACGAGGGGGCAGCAGGTTCATCACATTAAGGAGGAAAAACCTTGGCGGTAGTCATTCGATTAACCAGACGTGGCAGTAAAAAGAAACCCTTCTACCGGATTGTGGCGGCGGACAAGCGCAGCCCGAGGGACGGCCGGTTCCTGGAGATTCTCGGCACCTTCGATCCGCTGAAGGAAGAGGAAAATTGCAAGATCGACCAGGAGAAGGCCAAAGCCTGGATCGAAAAGGGCGCCAAGCCGAGCAAGACCGTGGAGGCGCTTTTCAAGAAGGCGGGCGTCGGTTCCTGAAGCGGCGGATGCCCCACGCCCCTGCAAACGGCGGCGGCGAACCTCGAGTGAGCATGGAGTGGATTCCCGTTGGCCGCGTCAACCGGACGCATGGCCTGAAAGGCGAACTCAAATTCGCGCCCGAGGACGACGATGACGAGATCCTCGGCCACCTCGCGCGGGTGAGGCTGGGCGCGGGCGAGGCAATGAGGGACGCGGTGGTCGTGTCGCTCAGGGGAAGCGCGGGCAGCCGCATCATCAAGTTCGAGGGCATCGACAGCGTCGAGGCGGCGAAGCCCCTCACCGGGCAAACCCTCTACCAGCACAGGGAGGATTTTCCTCCGCTTGCCGAGGGCGAGTATTACCGCTTCGAGATCGAAGGCCTGGAGGCGTTCGACGACGCCGGGCGGGGGTACGGCCGGGTGGTCGACATCATCGCCACCGGCAGCAACGATGTCTATGTGGTTCAGGGCGAGGGCGGCGAGCTTCTCCTGCCGATGATCGAGTCGGTGATCCACACCATCGACCTCGAGCGGGGCAAACTGATCTTTCATGCCGTCGAAGGTTTGATCGAAGATGCATCACTTTGACATCATCACGATATTTCCGGGGATGTTCGACTCCCCCCTGAACGAGAGCCTGCTGAAAAAGGCGCGGGACGCCGGGCTGCTCGGGTTCAGGACGCACGACCTGCGCGAGTATTCCAGCAACAAGCACCGCAAGGTGGACGACTACCCCTTCGGCGGCGGCGTCGGCATGGTGATGAACGTCGAGCCCATCGACCGCGCCGTCGAGGCGGTCAAGCGCGACCGGCCCGGCGCGAGGACGATCCTGCTTTCGCCGGCGGGCAGGCCGTTCGATCAGAAAAAGGCCTGGGAGCTGTCGCGCGAGGAAAACATCATCCTGGTGTGCGGCCGTTACGAAGGCGTCGACGAGCGGGTGAGGCTTTTGTGCGTCGACGAAGAGCTCTCCATCGGCGACTACGTTCTGGCCGGCGGCGAGGTGGCCGCCCTGGTGGTGATCGAGGCGGTATCCCGCCTGGTGCCCGGCGTGCTGGGCGACGAGAACTCGGTGGTGGAGGAATCGTTCAGCGCCCCGATGCTCGAGTACCCGCAGTACACCCGGCCGCGCGAGTTCAAGGGCCACGAGGTGCCCGAGGTGCTGGTGTCGGGCGACCCGAAGAAAATCAGGGAATGGCAGCGCCGGGCGGCATTGGAAAGAACCGCCCGCGTCCGGCCGGACCTGCTCAAGAAACTGGCGGAGGGGGACGAGCCGGGGCAGATGGACCTTGGCTGAGCACGCGAATATTCACCTGGCGCTCGTTCATTTCCCGGTGTACAACAAGGTCGGGGAAATCGTCACCTCGTCGGTGACCACCCTCGACGTGCACGATATATCGAGGATCTGCCGGACGTACTCGCTGGGCTCGTTTTACGTGGTCACCCCGCTCAAAACGCAGCAGGAGCTGGTGGCCAGGCTCATCGATCACTGGGTCAAGGGGTTCGGCGCGGAGTACAACCCGACGCGCAAGGAATCGCTGTTGAAAACGGTGGTGAAGAACTCCCTTGCCGACGTCGTGGCCGATATCGAAGCGCGCAGAGGGGCGAGGCCCTTCACCGTCGTGACCGGCGCGCGCCGCCACCCTGGCAGCATCGGCTACCGCGAGCTCGCGGCTAAATTCGGCGAAGGCCACCACCTGCTGCTGTTCGGCACCGGCTGGGGCCTCGAGAAAAGCGTCATGAAAGATGCGGACCATGTGCTCATGCCCATCGCTGGCGCGGGAGATTACAATCACCTGCCCGTGAGAGCGGCGGTCGCCATCATCCTCGACCGCCTGCTCGGCCAGGGCGAGGAAGAATAAAGAAAAACCAACGTTCAATTTAACAGCGAATACGGAAAATAAAAACCGGGAGGAGTAACCCAATGAATTTGATCGACCAGATTGAAGCAGGAGAGCTCAAGAAGGAGGTGCCGGACATCCGCATCGGCGATACGGTGCGCGTGCACATGCGCATCGTCGAAGGCGAGAAGGAGCGGATTCAGATCATCGAGGGCGTCGTCATCCGCATGCACGGCGGCGGCGTGAGAAAAACCCTGACGGTGCGCAAAATTTCCTTTGGCGTCGGCGTCGAGCGGATTTTTCCGATGCATTCCCCGCGCGTCGAGAAGGTGGAAATCGTCAAGCGCGCCAAGGTGCGCCGCGCCAAGCTCTACTACCTGAGAGACCTGCGCGGCAAGGCGGCGAGGCTGAAGGAAATCCGCCCGCAGAAGGGCGCGAAAAGCAAGAAGGCCAAGGCCGCCAAATCCTGACGGCCACGCGTTGCCCACTCGTTTTACGAGGAGCGCCGGGGGTCGCGGCTCTACCGAAGCGTTTTCCCTTAAGTGGAAGGTGGGCGCGTGCTCGGCGGCGGCGCGTTACCGAAGCGTTTGCGCCGGAGCGGAAGTTGGCGCGGGCGCGGCGGGTTTTTCCTCGGCCGCGCTGGCAACGAAACTCACCCCCAGGCCGTATTTCGTCGGCCGCGATTCGTAGATCTGGATCGCCCTCGGCAGGTATTCCTGCAAGCCCCTTATCCGAGTGGAATCCGCCGGATGCGTCGATAGAAACTCCGGCGGCTGCTTGTTTCCCTTCATATCGCTGAACCGTCCCCAGAAGCGCACCGCCTCGCGCGGGTCGTACCCCGCCTCGGCCATGTAAATCAAACCGATCTGGTCCGCCTCCGATTCGTTCGAGCGGCTGAATGGCAGCGAGACGCCGTACATCGCCCCGAGGCCCAGCGCGCCGAGCAGAAAGTCGCGCTGGTTGTTGTTGGCCAGGCTGATGCTCGCCGCCGTCATGGCGCCCATCAGCAGGAACTGTTGCGAAATGCGCTGGCCGGAGTGGCGCGCCGTCACATGCGCGATCTCGTGGCCGAGCACGGCGGCCAGCCCCGCCTCGTTCTGGCACACCGGCAGGATCCCCGTGTACACCGCCGTTTTGCCGCCCGGCAGGGCGAAGGCGTTCTTCTGTTCCGATTCGATGACCGTGAATTCCCAGGCGAGCTTGGGCATCGTCGTCGTCGCCGCCAGGCGGCGCCCCACCCGCCCGGCCACCTCATTGAGCTTGGGGTCGGTGGAGATTTTTTCCTTGGAGAT
>QJWD01000025.1 GCA_003235465.1 Nitrospirota bacterium
AAATTTTATGAGGACAAGGAATCCTTCCAGCGGGTGTTCGAGGAGAGCATCGACATCATCTCCCAGGAGGTCGAGGGCATGAAGGACCTGCTCAGCGAGTTCCAGCGCTTCGCGCGCATGCCCGCGCCCAACCCGAAGCCGTCGTCCCTGCACAAGATCATCGACGACGTGTCGGTGCTCTACACCAACCTCGACAAGACCGTCGAGATAAGCAAGGATTACGATTCGCGCATCGGCCCGCTCAACCTCGATGCCGAGCAGATCCGCCGGGTGTTCATCAACCTGTTCGACAACGCCATCGACGCGGTGAGCGAAAACGGCCACATCGCCATCTCCACCCGGCTTTTGGCGGACAGGCACGTGGCCGAGATCGAATTTTCCGACGACGGCTCCGGCGTCTCCTCGGAGGACATGAACAAGCTGTTCCTGCCCCACTTCACCACCAAGAAACGCGGCAGCGGCCTGGGCCTCGCCATCGTCAACCGCATCATCGTCGACCACGACGGCAGCATCCAGGTGCGCGCCAATCAGCCCCGGGGCACCGTGTTCACCCTGACCCTGCCGCACGCCCCGCAGGCCAGCAAGGCGAAACCCTTTCAACCCTCCTCCCCCTCGCCGTTTTAAACCCGCACGGCCCGCCACCCTGTTCAATCGCGGCCCTTTATGCGCCCGCCTCCCGGGGTAACGCTAAAGCCTTTTCTTCCCCTGGCAAATGCATTAAAATACACGCATCGATCAACAACCGGACCCCCGGGAGCGCGGCATGAGCAAGCAATTGACCCTGATGCTGGACGAGGCCACCTACCAGCGCCTTTTGGCTTTATGCCAGGGCGACGAAAAAGCGCTGGCGAAAAAAGCAGAGGAGCTGATCGCCAAGCAACTCGAAGCGGGCGGCGCGCCGCTCGACGCGAGCGGCCTGGAGGACTATCTCAAACAGGCGCCTTCCGGCAGCCGCGCCTACGGCGTCAAAGGCCAGGGCTGGTGACCTTCCTTTCACAAAGACCATGAGCCAGAAACGTGATTGTTTGATCGGCGGCAGGTGGCGGCCCGGCCATTCCCGCCTCGCGGTGGTGAACCCCTATAACGGCGAAACCGTTGCCGAGGTGGCCCTCGCCGGCCCGGCCGACATCGAAGAGGCCATCGTGGCCGCCGAGGCGGCCTTTAAGGTCACCCGCAAACTGCCGGCGTACGCCCGCAGCCGCATCTGCACCGGCATTGCGAACGGCATCGAAGCGCGGGCGGAAGAATTCGCCCGCACCATCGCCCTCGAATCGGGCAAGCCGCTGATGTACGCGCGCGCCGAGGTGGCGCGCTCGGTTTCCACTTTCAGGATCGCGTCCGAGGAGGCGCTCCGCCTCGAGGGCGAGGTGCTCACCCTCGATATCACCGAGGCGGCGCGGGGAAAAGCCGGCATCACCTGGCGCTACCCCATCGGCCCGGTGGCGGGCATCAGCCCGTTCAACTTTCCGCTCAACCTGGTGGCGCACAAGGTGGCCCCGGCCATGGCGGCGGGCAACCCGATCGTTCTCAAGCCGTCGTCCACCACGCCGCTCACCGCGCTGCTCTTGGGCGAGGTGGTGCTGGAAGCCGAGGCCCCCGCCGGCAGCCTGAGCGTCATCCCCACGCGCCGTGAGGACGCCCAGCCGCTGACCGAGGACCCACGCTTTAAAATGGTCACCTTCACCGGCAGCGCCGACATCGGCTGGGACATCAAGAGACGGGCGGGCAAGAAAAAAGTCGTCCTCGAACTCGGCGGCAACGCCGGCGTGATCGTGGAACCCGATGCCGACCTCGACTTCGCGGCGAAACGCACCGTCTTCGGCGCGTTCTCGTATTCCGGCCAGGTCTGCATCTCGGTGCAGCGGGCGTTCGTCCACGAATCGGTGTTTCCCCGCTTTCTCGAACTGCTGAGAAGCGAAGTCGAGAACCTCAAGGTGGGAGACCCGCTCGACGAAACCGTCACCTTCGGCCCGATGATCGACCGCAAGAACGCCGAGCGCATCGAATGCTGGGTCGCAAGCGCGCAGACCCTGGGCGCCACCGTGGTCACCGGCGGCGGCCGGCAGGGCAACACCGTCGCCGCCACCATTCTCACCGGCGTCGACCCGAAAGCGGAACTCGCCTGCGACGAGGCGTTCGGGCCGGTGCTCGCCGTCGAGCCCTATGCGGATTTTGACGACGCGCTCTCGCGCATGAACGATTCGGATTTCGGCCTGCAGGCCGGCGTTTTCACTCAGCGGATGGACCTCTCGCTCCACGCGTTCAACGTGCTTGAGGTGGGCGGCGTGGTGGTGAACGATGTGCCCACCTTCCGCGTAGACAACATGCCCTACGGCGGCCTCAAGGATTCCGGCTTCGGGCGCGAGGGCATCCGCTATTCGCTTAAGGAGATGACGGAACTGAAGCTGTTGGTGTTCAACCACGAAAGGGAACGGTAGTCCCATGGCAGAGAACGACCGATTCACCGATAACGGCGATGGCACGATCAGCGACCGCGAGACGGGCCTGATGTGGCGGAAGACCGACTCGTTTCAGGATACGAAAAAATGGCTGAACTGGTTCAAGGGGCAGGACTACGTCGAGATCTCCAACCTGGAGCGGGTGGCGGGCCACGAGGACTGGCGGTTTCCGACCGGCGACGAAGCCTGGTCGCTGTTTGACCTGAACGCGAGAAACACCGACAAGTACGGCGACGAGATCTATCTGCCCTCGGTGTTCGAGCCGGGCAGCGCCGGCACCACCTGGACCCTCGACGAGAAGGATTCCTCGGCGCTGGTCATCCAGTACGAGGACGGGCAGAAGGTCTGGCCCTCGAAATACGCCAACCTGAACATGGCCTACCGCATGGTGCGCAAAGCCACCTGAGAAGTCAGTTCAGGTGCTGGTAGGCGCCGCGCAGCGGAAACACCGGGTTGATCAGCACGCCGTCCCCGGCGCGGTACTTGAACCACGGCCACACCACGAAGCGAATCTTCTGTGGCGGGGCGAGCAGGGTCTTGAACGTCGTCCCGTGCATGCGCTCCACCCCCATTTCCAGGATCAGCGGCCGCCCCTCGGGCAGTTCAAGTTTTTTGCCGGCGCTTTTCGCCAGGTCGATGGCCACCGAACCGTTGCCGCCTTCCGCCAGGGAATGCGTGCCGCTCGCGAGGACTCGCGCTTCCGCCCCCTCTGGAAAAATCCGCCACAGGTAGCGGGTGTGAAACCCGCGCGCGTGCGCGAGCCTGAGAACCGGGTCGAGAAACTGCAGCGTATCGCCGCCTTCGTCGCGGTAATAGAATAGCGCGAGCGGCGCCCACAGCCCGAGGGATTCCTCGAAATTCCCGCGGCTGACGCGGGCGCAGCGCTCCTCCTTCCTCGTCGCCTCCACCGTCAGCATCTTTTTCCGCACCAGGTCCTGGCGAATGGCGAGCGCCAGCGGATCGGAAGAATAACAACTGGCGAGCCCGAGCGCCGCCACGAACGCCGGCTTAAGGCCCGAGCGAATCGCGTCGTCCAGTTTCTTCGCCATCGTCTTCTCGATGTCCGGGTAAACGCCGCGGCTCACTTCCACCATCACCCGGCGAACGCCAGCGGCGTCCTTTTCCGCCAGCGCCTGGTCAAAGTCGGCGAGGGCGGCGGCCTCGAAGGTTTGGCCCTTCCCGGTATCGGGAAAGTATTCGCGGCCGCCGAACATCTTTTCTTTTAGGAAGCGGTAGCGCTCCGGGTGGGTCAGGCGGAAATACGGGTAGTGCATGTAGGCCGCCGCCGAGTTGGCGAAATCCTCCTGCAGGTTGCCGCGCGAATAGGTCGGCAGGTGGCGGAGGGAAACCGGCGCGTAATTGTCCACCGCCGCATCGTCCAGGAAGGTGTAGAGGTAGTCGCTTCCGGGCTTGGCGTCGAGGGCGGGCAGATTGAGGATGCGAAACTTCGACAGCGCCAGCCACTCCGGGGAGACACTCATGAAGCCCTTCGACATGTCGAACGCGTGCGCCATTTCGTGGTGCACGATGTTTTTAAAAGCTTCCTTGTCCTCGTAAAATAAATTATTATAAAATTCCACTCTGAGGTCCTGGTCGTCCACCACCAGCTTATAGACGGAATGGCCGGTGTCGTGGACGGTCATGTAACTGGGCAGGGTCGCCGCGGGAATTTCCTCCGGCGCCACCCCTCCGGCGTTGCCCATGAACTGGTCGAGCCGGTAAAGCGCAGGCAGCCCGGGCAGCCGGTGGAGCGTGGCAGGCAGTTCGGCGAACGCCTCGTGCAGGGCCTCGATGTCCTCGAGGCGCCAGGAGCGGCCGAAGTCGACCAGGTCGTAACCGAATGCCGCCTTGAACTTGTCCTTAAGCGCCTGCACCTCCTCGCCGTAGTTGCCGGGGTACTCGTAATAGGGGCGCGCCGGCGCTTCGTCGGCGGCCTCGGCCGGCGGCGGCCCGCTGACAGCCACGGTGAATAGCTGGGTGATGACGGCGGTCACGGCAA
>QJWD01000201.1 GCA_003235465.1 Nitrospirota bacterium
TGCACATACAGGCTTTCGAGACCCAGTTCACGCGCCATTCCCACGGCCTCCTCGTACTCCGCCACGGTGATGCCGCGGCCCATGCCCGCCGTGCGCCCGGCCTTGTGCACCGGCCGGTACTGGCTCATCAGGCTCACCGGAACCTCGGGCGAGAGTTCGAGCGCCACGAAGCAGAGCGTCTCCCAGGTGCCCGAGAGCCCCTCGGGCAGCACCAGGTGGCGCACCAGCAACCCGCCCCGGGCCAGGCCGCCGGAATCGACTCTCAGCGGGCCGACCTGCCGGAACATCTCCAGCACCGCGCTGTGCGACCGTTCGGGGTAATCGTCGATGTGCGAGAGCCGCCGGGCGACGGCGGCGTCGGCGTACTTGAGATCGGGCAGGTAAATATCGACGATGCCGTCCAGCAGCTTGAGCGTCTCCACACGGTCGTAGCCGTTGCTGTTGTAGACGATGGGCAGCGTGAGGCCCATGCGCCTTGCGATCGCCAGGCTCCTCAGGAGACCCGGCACCACGTGCGACGGCGACACCCAGCCGATGAAATGCACCCCCTGGCGTTCGAGATCAAGCATGGCGCGGGCCGCCGCCTCGAACGAGACGACCTCGCCGAGGCCCTCCTGCGAGATCTGGAAGTTCTGGCAGTAGTCGCAGCGCAGGTTGCAGGCGGTGACGAATATATTGCCGACGCCGCACTCGCCCACCAGCGGCGGCTCTTCGCCGAAATGCCTGACCGCCGAGGACACGCTGAGTGCGGAGCCCTGCCGGCAGACGCCGCGCCCCTCGCCTAGGCGGTCGACGCCGCAGGCGTGCGGGCACACGCGGCACTCGCGGTACAGGTCCCACGCCGCCTCCACCCGCCGGTCGAGCTCGGCTTCGCTTAAATTAAAGTAACGCCCACGCATGCTTGACCTGTGAAAGATATAACGCTTTCCCCTGCCCGCCCGCCGCAAAAACATGGTTCGCGGGCAAACTGGAATGATACAATGATACAAAATTTTAGCGCGTTTCCTTTACTTTTTCGCCATGGAGCTTCCATGAACAAGCTATTTTTCACGCTGGCCGCCCTCTTTCTCGCGATTCCAGCGCATGCCGGGGGCAGCCACGGGCTCTCGCTCTACGGCCCCGAGGGACTGAAATACAAGGCTGGGGAACCCTACGACTACGGCAACCCGAACGCGCCCAAGGGCGGCCAACTGGTGCTGGCGGATTTCGGCGCGTTCACCAAGCTCAACCCGTTTTCCCTGAAAGGCGTGCCCGCGCCCGGCATCGGCTCGCTGGTGTTCCAGACGCCGATGGACAGCTCGGCGGACGACGACGAGCCCTTTTCCCAGTACGGCAGCCTGGTGGAATCCGTCGAACTGGCGGAGGACCGGCTGTCGATGGTCTACCACCTGAACAAGGCGGCGCGCTTTTCCGACGGCCAGGCAGTCACCGCCGACGATTTCGTGTTTTCCTTCGAGGTCATTCAGGACCCGGAATACCACCCCTTCTACAAGCAATACTTCAAGGACATCACCCGGGTGGAAAAAATCGACGCGCACACGGTGAAATACCACTTCGCCCTGTTCAACCAGGAGCTGCCGCTCATCACCGGGCAGATGACCATCTTCCCCAAACACATCTACGGCGCGAAGGGAAAATCCTTCGGCTCGGATTTCGACAACATGGCGGTGGGCAGCGGCCCCTACGTCGTCGACAAGTACGAATTCGGCAAATACATCACCCTGAGGCGCGATTCCAATTGGTGGGGGCGGGACCTCGCCATCAACCGCGGCCGCTACAATTTCGACACCATCACCTACCGCATCTACCTGGACCCCATCGCCATGCGCGAGGCCTTCAAGGGCGGGGAGATCGACGCGGACATGATCAACAGCTCGCGCGACTGGGCGCTCGACTACAAGGGCGACTTCGTCAAGAAGGGTTACTACCTGCGCGAGGAGGTGCCGCACGAGCGCGTCGCCGGCATGCAGGGCTACGCCATGAACATGCGCAACCCGATCTTCCTGTCGCGCAAGGTGCGCGCCGCCATCGCCCTCGCCTTCGATTTTGAGTGGAGCAACAGCAACCTGTTCTACGGCCAGTACACGAGGAATGAAAACTATTTCGACAACAATCCGGAGATGAAGGCCACAGGCAGGCCAACGGGCAAGGTTCTCGCCCTCCTCGCCGAACTCAGGAAGAAACACCTCGGCGACGTTCCCAAAACCGCCCTCACAAAACCGCCCGGCGCGCCCGGCCAGGGCCAGCCCCTGGATAAGAACCTGGCCCTCGCAGGCGCCCTGCTCGATTCCGACGGCTGGAAGATCGGCGCCGACGGCGTGCGCGAAAAGGACGGCAAAAAACTCGAGTTCCTGCAAATCCTCGTCAGCCCGGCGTTCGAGCGCATATCCGAACCGTTCAAGAACAACCTCCAGAAAATCGGCGTCGACATGGACATCAAGGTGGTGCAGGTGGCCGAATACGAGGAGAAACTGAGGAACTTCAAGTTCGACATGATCGTCGCAAGCTACCCCCAGAGCCGGTCGCCCGGCAACGAACAGCGCAATATGTGGAGCAGCGAGGCGGCGGACACGCCCGGCTCGCGCAACTTCATGGGCGTCAAAAACGCCGCCGTCGACGAGCTGATTGAAAAAATCGTCCAGGCCGCGACGCGCGAGGACCTCATCGTCTGTATTCAGGCGCTCGACCGCATCCTGATGCACCAGTTCTACATCGTGCCACACTGGTACATCGCCTACGACCGGCTGGTCTACTGGAACCGCTTCTCGAGACCCAGGGTCAACGCCTCGCAGTCGCCGGTGTTGAACAACATCATCGAATGGTGGTGGTGGGATGATGGCAAGGCCTTGGCCCTCAAAAAAGCGCGCGAAAAAGGCGAAGCGGTGAAGTGAGCCGCAACCTCAACGCCGCCGCATGCGGCTCAGGCGATGGATCAGGAAGGTGAGGCCCACCGCGCCGAGCGGCAGGGTGAGCGCGGTGAGCAGATGATCCAGCTTCTCCGGCGCCAGGGTGAGCAGCGCACCCAGGCCGAGCATCATCAAGCCGGAAAGGAGCTTGAGCACCCTGCCCTCTTCCTCACTCAGTTTGCGCGACCCGAGCGTGAAGGTGAACACGAGCACGATGGCAAAAAGCGGCAGCACATAGATGACGTCGTAGAACAGCAAATAGAGGTAATAGGTCGCCGGCGGCAGGGCGCCAAGCGTCAGCACCCGGGTGAACAGCATGGGAAAGCCGACGGTGCAAAGCAGCTCGTAGGTGTTGGCGGCGATGGCGAGAAGCAGCGTTCCGGTGACAAGGGCCGCCAGGCTCTCGGCGCGGATGAGGCCCGCCATCCGCTGGTACAGCCCCGGCTTGGCCTTTTCCGGGATCGACAGCGTCACCCCGCGCCTGAACCAGAAATAATCCTTGATGTTGACCAGCGCGAGCAGGACCGCGAACACCCCCGCCACGAACGTCACCAGGCGGATCTCGCCGAAAGCCAGAAACACGTTCAGCCACGCCGCCATGAAGGCGAAGTAAACTACGCCCGAGGTGAGAATGAAGATGCCGCCGACGAGCAGCATGCGCGCGCGGCTTTCGGCGTGCACCAGCAGGCTGAGAAGAAACAGCAGGATGAAAAACGCGCAGGGGTTGAACGCGTCCACCCCCGCCAGCACCACGGTCAGCACCGGCAGGGAAAAGCGGCCGGCGTCCACCTCGCCAAAAAGGGGCAGCACCACCCTCGTCTCCTCACCGGGGGCTCCCGGCTCATGGCCCGCTTCCAGACCCGCCCGGCAGGCCTCGAGGGCCTCCCGCAGGAATTTTCCCGTCGTGTCGTCGCTCCGGTAACCGAAGTGAGCCTCTCCGCAATACATGAACGCCGGCACCGCCGGTGACGGGTGGCCGAGCGCCTCGGCCATGGCCAGGAAGCGCTCGCGGTTGGCGGCGTTTTCGCTGACCTCCAGGGAATGAATGCGAAGCCACGGGTAAGCCGACTGCATCCATTCGACAAAGGGCTTGGCGGTGAGGCAGTGCGGGCAGGTTTTCGACCAGAAAAAATACAGCTCGACCGTCGCCTCGCCCTTTTCGCTCAGCGTATGCCAGGAGGGCGCTTCCCCGGAATGTCCGGGAGATGAAATAAGCATGAGGGAAAGGAAAACCTGCAAAATCAGAAGGCGGCCCGGGCTCACCCGAGCGGGGATATTGATTTGGGCTCGCCTCGGGCGCGTGATAGAATTACCGGGCAAGGTTTTCATGGAGGGCTCCCCTTTCAAGGAGCGGGGGTGCAATCGCCTGCGTCCGCTTTGATACCAATGTCGACCTGCCCCATTTAAACACATTCCCGGCCGGCCCCGGCAAAAGAGTTACCCATGACCAGTTACATCATCCGCCGCCTGCTGCTCATGCTCCCGACCCTGCTCGGCATCCTGACCATCACGTTTTTCATCACCCAGTTCGTCCCCGGC
>QJWD01000252.1 GCA_003235465.1 Nitrospirota bacterium
GGCGTGGAGGGTGTTTTCGCGGCGGGCATTCGCCGCCAGCCTTGCCGCCTGCGCGCTGCTGCTCGCCCTCTCTTCCCCGGCCCGGGGCGAGCCCACGGCTAAAGAGGACGACTTTTCCCGCGCCGAGTTTTATTATCTTTCCGACCGTCCAAGCGAAGCGCAGCCGCTGTACGAAAAATACCTTCTCGAGAACCCGGGCGGCGAGAACGCCCCCCGCGCCCATTACAACCTCGCGCGCATCGAGCAACAGAGCGGCTCGTACGTGACCGCCCTCGAATACTACCAGCGCCTGCTCAGCCAGTTTCCGCGCGACCCCCTGCGCGATGAGGTGAGCTACCAGATGGGCCGCTGTTACCTGGAGCTTGGCCAGTTCTCCGAGGCGGAGTACCGCTTCAAGCAGGTGTTGCGCACCACGCGGGACCGCAAGCGGCAATGGGAGGCGCTTTACCTTGAAGCGCGGGCCGAGGAAGGGCTGCTGGACTACGAAAGCGCCATCGAAAAATTCCGCCAGGTCGCCCTGCAGGAGGAGATCCCCGAGGTGCAGGCGCGGGCGCGCGCGCTGATCGAAAAAATCATCGACCGGAAACTTTCGCCCGGGCGGGTGGAGAGCCTGTCGGAATATTACGGCGCCGAGTACCCCGCCGACAGGCTGCTCATGAAACTGCTTGCGCTCAAGCGGGATGAGGGCAACTGGGCCGGCTTCCAGATGGCTGTGGGCGCGTTCGTCACCCGCTTCCCCGATGCGCCGGAGAGCGAGGGGCTCAAGCGCTGGCTCGATCCTGATGATGCGGCGGGCCCGCCGCGCCTGGGGGTGATCCTGCCGCTCACCGGCAAGCTCGCGATCACCGGGCAGCAGGTGTTGCAGGGCATCCAGATGCGGGTCAGCGGCGGCGCCGAGCGCATCGTGCTCGAGGTTCGGGATTCGGCGGCAGGCCGGCCGGTGACGGAACTGGCGGAGGAGTTGGCGGGCGATCCGCGTGTGATCGGCATTCTGGGCCCGGTGATGAGCCAGGAGGTGCAGGAGATCGCCCCGCTCGCGGAGCGTTACAAACTGCCGGTGTTCACGCCCACCGCGTCGTCGCCGGAACTGGCTGGGCGAAGCCCCTATGTGTTCCGAAACGCGCTGACGCGCGTGGCGCAGGCGCGGTTTCTTGCCGGGCACGCGGTGAACCACCTGCATTTGAGAAGGTTCGCCATTCTTTACCCGCGAGAGGCGTTTGCCATCGAACTCAAGGAAAGTTTCGAGCGGGAGGTGAAGGGCCTGGGGGGCGAGGTGGTGGCCGCCGTGTCCTACGACCGCTCGCAGACCGATTTCAAGGAACAGATTCTGGCGCTCGGCGGCATTTCGGACGAGGACCTCGAAGCTATGGCCCGCGAGGCGACCTTCGGCCCGGAGATCGCGCCGCCGCTCGGCCGCGCGGGGGTGATGTCGCGCCCGAGGGTGGACATGGGGCTGTGGGAAGCGGGCGACATCAACGACCTCAACACCTCGCTGGAACTCGCCTACGACGCCATTTTCATTCCGGGAATTTACGACAAGGTGGGGCTCATCCTGCCGCAGCTCGTGTTCTACAACATCGAGCGTGTGGCGCTCCTCGGCAGCCGCGAGTGGAACTCTCCCGAGCTTGTGCGCCTTGCCGGCAGGTACCTCGGGGACAGCACGTTCCTGGACGGGTTCTTTGCCGGTTCGCCGCGGAAGGAGGTGCGCGATTTCGTCGACCGCTTCCAGGGAACGTTCGGTGAAGCGCCCGGCATTTATTCGGCGCAGGCTTACGATGCGGCGGGCCTGTTCGTCGAGGCGGTGGCCCAGGGCGCGGGCAACAGGCTTCAGGTGAAAGAGGCGCTCGGGCGCTTCAAGAACCACCCCGGCGTCTCCGGCGCGATCACGATTCTTCCCGACGGCGAATCGGAACGCGAACTGTTCACCCTGAGGGTTCAGGACGAGACCATCGTTCAGGAGAACGCGGAGCTGCCTCCGCCGCCGGCCGATCCGGCTAACGGCGGTTAAAGGCCGGGAACGGTTTCTTCTTCCTTGCGGGTTTCGGGCATGTCGCCTTGGGGCGCGTCATCCGCGCGGGCGGGCGGGGCGGCGAGGGTGATTTCAAAGGCGCTGTCCGGGTCGAGAAAATCCGCCGGTTCTCCCGTTTCCGGCGAGACCTTCGTGTAAACCACTTCATCGGATGCGGGAAAGTTCAGCACCGGCTGGCCTTTCAGCGCTTCCTGCATGAACTGCAGCCAGATGGGAATGGCGGCGCGCGACCCGGTTTCGTTGATGCCGAGCGGGGCGTGGTCGTCCCGTCCCACCCAGACGCCGGTGACCATGCCCGGCGTGTAGCCGATGAACCAGGCGTCGACGTAATCGTTGGTGGTCCCGGTTTTTCCCGCCACCGGGCGGCCGAGCACTTTCACCGGTTCGCCGGTGCCTTCCTCGACAACACTTTCCAAAAGGCTTGTGATGGTTCTCGCCACGCCGCTCGAAATCGGCCGGGTTGCCCGCGGCTCATGGGTGTACAGGGTTTCCCCCTTGCGGTTCTCGATGCGGCGAATGGCGGTGGGCTCGTAACGCTCGCCGCCGGTGGCGAAAGTTGAGTAGGCGCCGGTGAGCTCAAGCAGCGACACGCCGGATGAGCCGAGGGCGATGGAAAGGTTCTCCGATAGCGGGCTTGTGATGCCGAGGTCGCGCGCGAGCTTAACGGCGGTGTCGATGCCGATGTTTTGCAGCAGCTTGACGGTGACGACGTTCCTCGAATGGGTGAGGGCGGTTCTCAGCGATGTCGGCCCGTAGAACTTTTCCTCGAAGTTCACCGGTTTCCATTGGTCGAACGCCTCTTCCTTTTCCTTGAAGATGATGGGGGAGTCGATGATGATGCTTGCCGGCGTGTAACCCGCCCGAATGGCCGCCGAGTAAATGATGGGCTTGAAGGCGGAACCCGGCTGGCGGACGGCCTGCACGGCGCGGTTGAACTGGCTGCGCTTGTAGTCGAAGCCGCCCACCATCGCCCGAATGTGGCCGGTGAAGGGTTCGAGGCTGATCAGCGCCGCTTCGACTTCGGGCTCCTGCTCGAGCGAAAGCGGCCAGGCGCCGTCCTCGCCCACGGGCCCTAGCACGCGCACTTCGATGACGTCCCCCCTGCTCAAGGCCTCCGCCGGGCGGCGGATGCGCGCCCATTGCCCGTCCACCCTGGGGTTGGGCGGGCGCGCCCAGTCCATGTCCTTGATGTCGATGGTTCCCTGTTCGCCGCCCAGGTCCACCAGGGCGCGGTCCTCCGAAAAGTCGGTCACCACGGCGGCGAGCAAGTCGCCCTCAGCCGGGCGGCCGGTTTCGTCGGGCCAGCGGTTCATTTTGCGGAGCGCCAGGCGGTTGGCCTCCGCCGCGTCCGAGAGGTCGAGCTTTTTTTTCGGCGGCCGGAAACCGTAGCGCTTGTCCGCTTCCCGAAGGTGGTCGCGCACGGCGCGTATGGCCTGCTCCTGCTCCTTCAAGTTGAGAGTCGTGTAGACCTTGAGGCCGCTGCGGTAGAGTTTGTTGCTGCCGTAGGTGTCGAGCAGGTGGCGGCGGATGTGTTCGACAAAGTGCGGCGCGGCGTTCGAGCCGTCGGGCAGTTCGCCGACTTCGAGCTCCGTTGCCAGCGCCGCCTGGGCTTCCATTTCATCGATGTAATCCATCTGCGCCATGCGGCGGATGGCATGGTCGCGACGGTTGCGGGCCTTCTCCAGATTGTTGTAGGGGGAGTAGCCGTTGGGGGCCTTGGGCAGCGCCGCCAGCATGGCGCACTCCTCGATTGTCAGGTCTTTCACGTTCTTGTTGAAATAGGTCTGCGCGGCGGCCTGAACGCCGTAGCTGCCGTGGCCGTAGTAGATCTGGTTCAGGTACATTTCCAGAATCTCGTCCTTGCTGAACAGGAACTCCATGCGGATGGCCAGAATGGCTTCCTTGATCTTGCGGTTCAGCGTGCGCTCCGGCGTCAGGAAAATGCGCTTCGAAAGCTGCTGGGTGATGGTGCTGCCGCCCTCGACCACATAGCCCGCCTTCAGGTTGGTGAGAAAGGCGCGGAAGATGGCCTTCGGGTCGATGCCGAAGTGGTAGTAAAAGTTCGAGTCCTCCACCGCCAGGGTGGCTTGCCGGAGCCGCAAGGGGATTTCCTCGAGCGGGAGGATGATGCGCTTCTCGATATAAAAATCGGCGATCAGTTCGTCGTTGTCGGCGTACACCTGGGTGACGGTGTTGGGCTGGTAGGAGAGGAACTGGCGCACGTCGGGCAATTCGTCGGCGAAGCGGAAATACAGGATGGCCGCGCCGATGAACCCGGTGAGCATGCAGCCCAGGAACACCGAGAACAGGACGAACAGCCATTTTTTAAGGCGCGTCGGTTTTTGCGCCTCGGGCGCTTCTTCGCCGGCGGGTTTGCCGGGAAAAAATTTTGCGATCCACTTTTTCATGCGGTC
>QJWD01000319.1 GCA_003235465.1 Nitrospirota bacterium
GAAATACCTGAGCGGCCAATTCCAGCCCAGCCCGCCGAACAACAGGCCCATCTGCAGGCCGAGGTAGTAGCGGTAATGAGCCGCCTTGTCCTTGCCGAACAGGGACAGCCCGAACAGGACCAGGTTTTTGAAATTCCTCTGGTAGCGGTACTGGTACATGGTCTGGATGTACCGCCTGTTTTCGATGCGGGCCGGTTTGACGAGGTGCAGGTTGTTCAGCCGATAGCTTTTCTCCTTGAGGTGCAGATAGGCCATCTTGATGCCCGGCCGGCCCCGGCCCGGATAAAAGTGCCTGAGGCTTTCCTCCGCCGTCAGGCCGAGCACGTGGTCGTAATTCTCCATGTCCGCATGGAGGATGAAATGCTCCACCTCGTGCGGCGTGATGAGGGGCGCGTCGCAGGGGACGATGAGCACCGCCTTGTCGCGGTGTTCGCTGTCCTCCACCGCCTGCCGGTCCACCCCTTCGGGGAGGGTCTCGAGAAACGTGTGCCAGATGTTCTCGTAGAGATTTTCCCGCTGCTCGATCAGGCGGATGGACTTGGGGTAGTTGAGGTCTATTTTCGCCTCCTCAAGCACCTCCCCGAGCGCCTCTTTCCTGCCGACGATGAAAACCCTGCCTATGGCCTCCACCTGCTTAAGCGCTTCCACCACATAATTAACGATGCGCTTGCCTTTGATTTTAAGGAGCGCCTTGTGCTGGTGGTAAACCTTATAGCTCGACTCGCCCTCCCCCGCCACCAGAATCGCGTCGAAGGTTTTCTTTTTACTCGTCATCGGTTTTCTTTTCGCCTTCCCCCGTCGCGCCGGGGTTTTCTTCCTTGCGCTCTTGCGGGAAATTAGCTATACAAGCCTCAGACGCTATTCTACAAGATACCAAATTCCCTGATCATGTCTCAAGGCTCTTCCACCAGCTTAAGAACCACTCCCCTTTTCGACGCGCACAAGCGGTTGGGCGCGAAAATGGTGCCCTTCGCGGGCTGGCACATGCCCATCCAGTATGCCGGGGTGATTCAGGAGCACCTGGCCGTCCGCAACGGGGTGGGGGTCTTCGATGTCAGCCACATGGGCGAAATCGACATTAAGGGCAAGGACGCGGCGGCCTTTTTGCAGCGCATCATCACCAACGACCTCGGCAACATGGCCGACGGCTCCATTCTCTATACCGTGATGTGCACCGAAGCCGGCGGCATCGTGGACGACCTGCTCGTCCACCGTTTCGCCGAGAACCATTATTTCCTTTGCGTGAACGCGTCGAACACCGAAAAGAATTTTCAGTGGATCAAGGGCCGGGCCGGTTCGTTCGACGTGAGCGTGAGCGACATCAGCCTCCAAACTGCTCAACTGGCCGTGCAGGGAAAACACGCGGAGGCCCTGCTCAAACCCCTGTGCGACGTTTCTCTGGAAGACCTGCGATATTACCACTTTAAAAAAGGCAAAATCCACAACAATGATTGTATAATCTCCCGTACCGGATACACCGGCGAAGACGGTTTCGAGATCTATCTCGCCTGGGACCGCGCCCCGGAGGTGTTCCAGGGCCTGCTCGACGCCGGCCGCCCCTGGTCCCTCGCCCCCGTCGGCCTCGCCGCGCGCGACACCCTGCGGATGGAAATGGGCTACGCCCTTTACGGTAACGACATCAGTGAGGAAACCGGGCCCCTGGAAGCCGGCCTCGGCTGGGTGGTGAAGCTCGGCAAGGGCGGTTTTCTCGGCAGCGAGGCCATCGCCAGGAAAAAAGCGGCCGGCGTGGATAGAAAACTTGTCGGCCTCAAGCTGACAGGCCGAGGCGTGCCCCGGCCGCATTACCCGATTTTAAAGGATGGCGTGAAGGTGGGCGAGCTGACAAGCGGCACCTTCTCGCCCTCGCTCGGCACCGGCATCGGCCTCGGCTACGTGCCCCTGGAACACTCGGGCCCCGGCACCCCGATGGAAATAGAAATCCGCAGCCAGAAGGCGCCGGCCGAGGTGGTGGCTACGCCCTTCGTGCCAAGCCACGTCAAGAAATAACCCATCTCATCAGAGAAGTCACATAACAGGGAGGCGACATGGAGTTCCCCAAAGACCTCAAATACACGTTGGAGCATGAATGGATCCGCGTCAAGGACGGGCGCGGTGTGGTCGGCATCACCGCCTTCGCTCAGGAACAACTGGGCGATGTGGTGTTCGTCGAACTTCCGAAAACGGACACCCAGCTCGGCCAGGGCGGCGCCTTCGGCGTCGTCGAATCGGTGAAAACGGTCTCCGACCTGTTCGCGCCGGTGAGCGGCCGCGTGACCGCCGTCAACAAGAACCTGGAGACCCAGCCCGAGCTCATCAACGCCGACCCCTACGGCAAGGGCTGGATCATCGAAATCGAACTCTCCGATCCCAACGAACTCGGCAGCCTGCTCGACCCCGACGGCTACGCCAAGCAGTGTGAGAACGAACAATAACCGCCAGGCCGGCCGCCGCCATGCGCTACATCCCGCACACCGAAAAAGATATCGAAACCATGCTCGCCAGGATAGGCAAAGGCGGCATTGACGAGCTTTTTTCCTCCATTCCGAAGCCGCTGCGCCTGGGCCAGGAACCGCTCGACCTGCCGCCCGCCCTGTCGGAAACCGAGCTGTTCGCCCTCATGCGCAGGCTGGAGAAACGCAACCCGGACCCGGAGGAAACCGCCCTGTTCCTCGGCGCCGGCGCGTACCGGCACATGAGCCCGGTGGTGCTCGACCACTTGATCGTGCGCGGCGAGTTCGCCACCAGCTACACCCCCTACCAGCCCGAAGTGAGCCAGGGAACGCTGCAGGCCATCTACGAATTCCAGACCCTGATCTCGATGCTCACCGGCATGGACATCGCCAACGCGTCGATGTACGACGGCGCGTCCGCCCTCGCCGAGGCGGTGGTGATGGCGAGCAGGCTCACCGGGAAAAACGAACTCCTGATGGCAAAAACCGTGCACCCGGAGTACCGGCAGGTGGTGGCCACCTACACCCGCGGCAACGACATCCACATCAAAGAAATCCCCTACGACGCCCGCGGCGGGACCGATCTCGCGGCGCTCGAAGGAATGATAGGCGGGCAGACCGCCGCCGTCGTCCTGCAGAGCCCGAATTTCTTCGGCGTGGTGGAGGAGTACGCCGGCCTCTCGCCGAAACTTCAGGCCGAGAACGTCATGCTGGTGGTGGCCGTGGTCGAGGCGCTGTCGCTCGGCATCCTCAGGCCGCCGGGCGAGCGCGGCGCCGACATCGTCGTCGGCGAGGGCCAGTCGTTCGGGCTGCCGCTGTCGTACGGCGGGCCTTATGTCGGGTTTTTCGCCACGCGGGAAAAGTTTCTCAGGCAAATGCCCGGCCGCCTGGCGGGTGAAACCAGCGACCGCGAAGGGCGGCGCTCGTTCGTGCTCACCCTCTCGACGCGGGAACAGCACATCCGGCGCGAGCGCGCCACCTCCAACATCTGCACCAACCAGGCGCTGTGCGCGCTCGCGGCCACCATCTTCCTCGCCATCATGGGCAAGCAGGGCTTAAGGGAGATCGCCCTCCTCAACCTGAGAAAGGCCGACTACCTGAAAAACAGGCTGGCGAAGATCCCCGGATTCAAGATCCGCTTTGGCGGCGACACCTTCAACGAATTCGTGCTCGAATGCCCCGCGCCCGTCAAGGACATCCAGGCGGCGCTGCTCGAGAACAAGATTCTCGCCGGCTGGCCGCTCGCGGGCGGCTACCCCGAACTTTCAAACTGCCTGCTGCTTGCCGCCACCGAAATGAACAGCGTGGAAGAGATCGACCGCCTCACCGACACCCTCGAAACCCTCTAGGCGCGGCGCAAAAACCCGCACCGCCCCTGAATAAATCCACCGCCTCACCGGCAAACGACAGCCGCTAAAAAAAGCGCACGCGCCGGAACGCACTGCCCGCGCCATGGCTCCGCCTTGACCGGCTATTTGCTTGTAGATATTTTTTCCGCCAGCTCGCCGGCCGGGTAGGTGAGGATTTCCGCCAGCGTCGGATGGTAGTGCGGCATGCTCTCAAGGTCGAACACGGCGCCGCGAAAATGCATCAGGCAGATGAGTTCATGGATCAACTCGCCCGCCTCCGGCCCGACGATGTGGCCGCCGATGACTTCCCCCGAACCCGGCAGGCAAAGCAGCTTGACGTGGCCGTGGGTCTCGCCCAGGCAGAGGGATTTGCCGTGATCGTCGAACGGGTAGGAGGCGGCGAGGAACTCGATGCCCAGGCGGCGGCAATCTTTTTCCGAGTAACCCACGCTCGCCACCGCCGGATCGGTGAACACAACGCTCACCGAAAGCCGCTCGTCGAGGGTTTTCGCGGGCGTGTCGGGGCTTAGCGCGTTCAGCGCGGCGATTTCCCCCTGCATGATGGCGACATGGACGATCTCCTGCAGGCCGTTGACATCGCCAGCGGCGAAGATGTGCGGCTGGCTCGTGCGCATGGCG
>QJWD01000029.1 GCA_003235465.1 Nitrospirota bacterium
GAGGCCGCGCTCGTCGCCGGGGGAATAATAGCTGGAGCACTTGTATAGGAAGTCCGCCGTTTCGGATAGCACGACGAAGCCGTGCGCGAAGCCGCCTGGAATGTAGAGCTGCCTCCTGTTTTCCTCGGACAGGCGCACCCCCACCCAGCGCCCGAACCAGGGCGACTCCGGCCGAATGTCCACCGCCACGTCGAACACCTCCCCCCGGCCCACGCGCACCAGCTTGGCCTGCTGGCCGCCCGCCTGGTAATGCAGGCCCCTAAGGACGTTTTTTGCCGAGATGGAATGGTTGTCCTGCACGAATTCATCCGCGATGCAGGCGGCTTCGAATATTTTCCGCGAGTAGCTTTCGAAAAACGTGCCGCGCGAATCAGTGTGGACCACCGGTTCGACGATAAGCACGCCGGGGAGCCCGCTCTCGATCACCTTCATAACGAACCTTCCGCCTCCTGCCTGTCGTCCATGCGAACGAAAGGAAGCGCCATGATGAAGTACAGCACCATCACCACCTCCGAGTCGTAAAAGTTAACCTCGAACATACCCGCCGCGAGAAACGCCAGCACCGCCGCCACCGCCCCGCCACGGGCCCAGTCCTTATCTCCACCGGCCAGGGGAGGCGCGCGCCTCCCGACGGCGATAAGATAACACACCCACAGCGCGAGCCAGGCGGAAAGCCCCAGCGCGCCGGTGTCGATCATGATCTGCAGCAGGTTGTTGTGCATGCCGCCGAAACGCGCGAGAAGGTTCGCGGGGTCCGGGTAGTGGCCGTGCGCTCCGGCCACGCAATGAAAACCGCAGCCGACCACCGGGTGACCCTTGAAAATCTCCCAGCCTACGGCCCACAGTTGAACGCGCTCGTTCACCGTCACGTCCTGCAGGTTGCTAAAGGAGAGCAAACGGTCCTTAACCACCTTCGGCGAGAGCAGGATCAGCACCGCGATAAGAAGCGGAACGGCAACCAGCAGGCGGCGGCGCCAGAGAAACACCAGCACCAGCGAGCCGAGGAAAAAACCCAGCCAGGCCTGGCGCGTGAGGGTGAACAGCAGGGCCAGGGCAATCAGCCCAAGGGCCCCGGCCAGCCAGGGTTCCCGCCGCCGGCCAAGCAAGAGCCGGCCAAGCGCAACTAGCCCCGCAAGCATGAGGACCCCGGAAAACGTCATGTAAATGCTCAGCGTTCCGTGAACCCGCTGGCTGAGCGACACGCCCTCGCTCGCCGCCTGGTACAGGCCGAACAGGGCCGCGGCCGTCGCCGATGCGATGAGGAGCCCCACCCAGCGGTCGCGTTCCTCGCGGCTCCGGATGAGGTTGAGGGCCCAGAAGAAGATCAGCACCTGCGGCAGCTTCTTGAGGCCCCAGGCGGCGCGAGCCGGGTCCTCCGCGAGCGCCACCGAAACGAGCGCCGCCAGCCAGAAGAGAATAACCGGCCAGGCCACCGGCCAGCGCAAGCCGCGCCAGCCCGAGGTGAGCTGCGCGTGCGCGAGCCAGGCGAGAAGCCCCACCGTCAGGGCGCTTTGCGCCACGCTGATCGAAAACATCGAAAACGCGAGAAACACCGCGAGGGCAGCGCGGGAAAGGCTGTCCAAGGCGCGCACCGCGGGCTTGGCGGACAGGTCGGGCTGTTCATTTTTCCAGGTGATCGGGGTCGTCATGGCTGGCAAGGCTTGGCCGTTAAAGAACGCGCCGAGGGAGAACCGAGAGAGCGGCCGGGGCCGCCCGATCACGCGAGATTATACCCCGGCGGGCCCCGGGGGGCAAATTCCGGCGGCGCGATCCACCCCGCCCGGGAAAGACCCGCTCGCACTACAATTCATTTTCACAATCTGGTAGTATAGCTGCCGGACCGCTGGCGAGGCCCCGGTTTCATAGCGGAACGCCAGCCGCTGTTCTTAAGGCCGCGAGGCATCTGGAAGAAGACCCGGCCCTTGATCAACTTTAACAAAACCTGTTCCATGCAAATCATTCCCGCGGTGGATATCAAAAACGGCAAGTGCGTCCGCCTTTCGCAGGGCCGCGCCGATCAGGAAACCATCTACTCCGACGACCCCGTCGCCATGGCCTGCCACTGGGACGAGGAAGGCGCGCGCCTCATCCACGTGGTGGACCTGGATGGCGCCTTCGACGGCATTCCCGCCAACGCCGGCCTGGTGAAGGATATCATCTACAACAGCTCGGTGGACATTCAGGTGGGCGGCGGCATCCGCAGCCTGGAGGCCATCGAAGCCTACGTCAAGGCCGGGGCGTACCGGGTGATCCTCGGCACCATTGCGCAAAAGGACCCGGCGTTCGTCGAGGCGGCGTGCCGCGAATTCCCCGGCAAGGTGATGGTCGGCATCGACGCTAAGGACGGCAACGTGGCGATCCGTGGCTGGGTGGAAGTATCCAGCCAGAAGGCCACCGACCTCGCTCGGCAAATGGAGCCTATGGGCGTGGTGGGCTTCATCTTCACCGACATCAGCCGCGACGGCATGCTGAAAGGCCCCAACCTCGCGAGCATCCGCGAATTCGCCGAGGCGACGACGCTGCCCGTCATTGCCTCCGGCGGCGTCGGCACGCTCAAGGACATCGCCAACCTGCTCGCCCTCGAGCCGCTCGGCGTCACCGGCGTCATCACCGGCAAGGGGCTCTACGACAAGAGCTTCTCTTACCGCGACGCGCTCAAACAGGTGGCCGGCCATGCTGGCTAAACGCATCATCCCCTGCCTCGACGTGAAGGACGGCCGCGTGGTCAAGGGCGTCAACTTCGTCAACCTTCAGGACGCGGGCGACCCCGTCGAGATCGCCGCCGCCTACGAGAGGGAAGGCGCGGACGAATTGACGTTTCTCGACATCACCGCCTCGCACGAAAAGCGCGACATCATTCTCGACGTGGTTCGCCACACGGCGGAAAAGGTGTTCATGCCGCTCACCGTGGGCGGCGGGGTGCGCACCCTGGACGACATCCGCAGCCTGCTTAAAGCCGGCGCCGACAAGGTCGCCATCAACACGCAGGCGGTCCACCGGCCGGAGTTCGTCGAAGAGGCGGCGCGCCGCTTCGGCAGCCAGTGCATCGTCGTCGCTATCGACGCCAAGGCGGTAATGCGGGACCAAGCAGGCGAGCGCCGCTTTCCCGACTGGCAAAACGAGCGCCCCGACTTGTTCCTCAGGGCCGACGAGCCGCAACCCGCCTGGGAGGTCTACACCCACGGCGGCCGCCACCCCACCGGCCTCTCCGTCGTTCGCTGGGCCGGGCAAATGGAGGAATTCGGCGCGGGGGAAATCCTGCTCACCAGCATGGACAGGGACGGTACCAAGCAGGGTTACGACCTCGCGCTCAACCGCAAAATTTCGGAGACGGTGTCCATTCCCGTCATCGCCTCGGGCGGAGCGGGCACGCTCGAGCACCTGTACGAGGGCCTGGTCGAGGGCGGCGCCGACGCCGTGCTCGCGGCGTCGATCTTTCACTTCAAGGAATACACCATCGCCGAAACCAAGGCCTACCTGAACGAGAGGCACATCCCCGTCCGCCTTTGACCGGGGCCACGCGAGGCCGGCATCATGAACTCACCCCTCACCATTGGCGATCTCGCCAAGCTAACAGGCATTCGCACGCACACGCTTCGCATGTGGGAGCGCCGCTACGGCTCGCCCAAATCGTTCCGCCTGCCCTCCGGCCACCGGCGCTACTCGATGGAGGAAGTGCCGCGCCTGCGCGCCATCGCTCTCGCCCTCGCCTCGGGTTACCGGGCAGGAAAGGTGGTGACCGCGTCTTTGGAGGAACTCGGCCGGCTGCTCGCCAAGACGAGCCCGGAAGGCCAATCGGAAACCCCGGAGGCCGGCGCGGATGCGCGGTTGATCGGAGAGTGGCTTGACGCCGTCTCCCGCTTCGACGACGCCCGGCTGGGCGAAGGGTTTCACAGCGAGTGGGGCAAACTCGGCCCCTTGAATTTCATCAGGGACCGCGCCCAACCCTTTCTCAAGGATGTGGGCCTGAGTTGGGAAAACGGCTCGCTCAGCGTCGGCCACGAGCATTTCGCCTCGGAACGCCTGGGGGATTTCCTCGGCGAGCAATGGCGCCGCCTGAACGAAAGGAAGGCCGGGCCGCGCGCGGTGCTCACCACGCTGCCGGGAGAGGCGCATTGGCTGGGAGTGCAGATGTGCGCCGTGGTCACCACGCTGTCGGCCTTCAAGGTGGTTTACCTCGGCCCGGATACGCCGATCGAGGACATCGCCCGCACCGTGGCAACCGTCGACGCCAGGCTCCTCGCCTTAAGCATCTCCGCCTCCACCGATGCACTCGCCGCAAGCAAGGGCATAGAAAAAATCCGCAAGCTTCTCGGGCCGGAGGTGGGCATCGCGCTCGGCGGCCGGGGTGCGCCGGAAAACCTCTCGGGGACGCGCCGGATAGACGATTTCCACGAATACCTCGACTGGCTGAACGGCCTCCTT
>QJWD01000418.1 GCA_003235465.1 Nitrospirota bacterium
CAAGGTAGGACAGGCCGCGAACCACGATGTATTTTTTTTCGTAATCGTCGTTCTTGTCGTCGCTGCCCGGGTAGGGCCGGTAATAATCCCACACCCATTCCCAGGCATTGCCGATCATGTCCTCGACACCGTAGGGACTCGCGCCCTGGGGATAGCTGCCTACGGGTTTTAGGCGGTGGCCGGCGGTGATTTTTTTCGAACCGCTGATGTTGGCCGCCGCCGGATCGAACCGGTTTCCCCACGGATAAATGGAGCCAAGCTCTCCCCGCGCCGCTTTTTCCCATTCGGCTTCGGAGGGCAGGCGCTTGCCGGCCCACTGGGCGTAAGCCGAGGCATCGAAATAAGTGACATGAGTGACCGGAAACTCGGCCTCGCCCTCGGGAAACTTTTCGCCGCCCCACAACCTAGGCGGCTTGTGCCCCGTCGCCTGGCAGAAGATGTAATACTGGCGGTTGGTCACTTCATACTTATCGATGAAGAAACTTTTGGTGTAGACTCGGTGCTCGGGCCTCTCGTCGGCGAACCAGGGCCGGGCCAGGCCGACGGACAGGGCGTGGTTTTTGCTGTCCGTGGCGTCGGTGCCCATGGTGAATTCCCCCGCCGGGATGGCCACCATCCCTTCGGGCGTCGTTTCGAAGACGCAGCCAGAGAGGAGGAGCCCCGCCAGGAGGCCCGCCCAGGTTCTCAACCGTATTGGAGGAAGTTTGCGCATGTTGGAAACGCTCGCGTTCACATCGTCGCCGGTGCCTATCGAGCGCATCGACCGCACGGACACGTTGACGGATTTTTCGTTGTCGGAGACACCCGAGGCGCTCTCGGCCTCCATCGACGCCATCGGGATTCTTCATCCCCTAGTGTTGCACCGGGCGAAAGGCGGGCTCCATGTCACCTGCGGCCACCGGCGGCTTGAGGCCGCCTATCGCCTGGGCTTGAAAGAGGTGCCCGCCCGCGTCTTTTCACCGGCGGCGGACGACGAGACGCGCCTTGCTCTCAACCTCATCGAAAACAGCAGCCACCGCACCTTCGGCGATGTGGAAAAGGGCCGCATCCTGCGCCGGCTCGAACAGGCCGGAGTTTCCGAGGAGAGTCTCATCGAGAAGTATATGCCTTTTCTCGGCCTGGAACGCAGCAAAAAATACTGCCGCGACTTTCTCGCCGTCGGCGATTTTTCGCCGGAGGCGCAGTCGCTGCTACACGCGCTCAACCTGCCGCTTCGGGTGTTCTCCCTGCTCTACCGCTGGGACGAGGACGCGCGCCGCGCGGCCTGGCGTCTCCTTGACGCGCTTCGGCCCGGCGTCAACAAGGCGCGCGAGCTGCTCACTCTGGCCGATGAATGCGCCCTCATGGAAAACGTTTCGCCAGGCGAAATCCTCGACCGGCGGGAGATCGCGTCTCACCTCGCCGACAGCGCCCTCGCCCCGACGGAACAATACGAGGCGATTCTCCGCCGGCTTAACGGCTGGCGGTTTCCCGCCCTCACCCAGGTCCGCAGGCAGGTGGCGCTGGCGCTCGATGGCCTGAAACTCGACCCGGCGACACGCGTCCGCGTTCAAGACAGTTTCGAGAGCGACGAAATTCACGTGGAAATGAAATTCCGCGACAGGGAAGGTTGGGATCGGCAGGTAAAAAAATTATCTGAGGTTTCCCGGTCCACAGCCCTCGATGAACTGATCCGTATTTTTAAAAGTTTCGGCTGAGGATTTCCGCCTCTTGAGATCATCGCAGGTGGGCGGAGATTTTCCGCGCCAGCTCGCGCGTGATGCCGGGAATTCGCTGTAAATCCTCGGACGGCGCCTGGCGAATGTTCTCCAGGCTGCGGAACTCCTTGAGCAGAAGCAGGCGGCGTTTTTTGCCGATTCCGGGAATGGATTCCAGGGGGGACTTGAGCGTTTCCTTGCCGCGCAGTTCGCGGTGGAAGGTGATGGCGAAGCGGTGCGCCTCGTCACGCACCCGCTGCAGGAGAAAACGGGCGGCGGAATTCTCGCTGAACAGGACAGGGTGCTTGCGGTGCACCAGCAGCACCTCGTCGGTTTCCGGCTGGTTTCTGTATTTGCCCTTGGCAATGCAGGCGAGGTCCACCCGGCCGTCGATGCCAAGTTCGCACAGGACGCGGTGCGCGGCGCTCAAATGCCCGCGCCCGCCATCGATGAGAACGAGGCTGGGGAGAGGCCGCTCCTCGGCGAGCAGCCGCTGGTACCGGCGGCGGAGCACCTCCTGCATCATGGCGTAGTCGTCGATGCCCTCGACCGCGGCGATCTTGTAGCGGCGGTAACGCGATTTTTCCGGCTGCCCGCCCTTGAACACCACCTGCGAGCCCACCGCCCAGGCGCCGGAGATGTTGGAAATATCGAACCCCTCGATCACCTGCGGAAAATTTTTCAGCTCCAGCGCCCCCTGCAATTCCTCCAGCATGCGAGTGCCCACATCGATCTTTTCCAGCTCGGTGCGCATGGCGAAACACGCGTTCTCCTCGGCCATTTTGACGAGGTCGCGCTTTTTGCCGCGCACCGGAATTTCAAGCTGGACCCGGCCACCCTTTTTCTCAGACAGCCACCGGGCGATGAGATCGCGGTCCTCCACCGTGTGCGGAAGAATAATCTCGCCCGGCAGCAGGAGTTCGCTCGTGTAATACTGCTTGAGGAAGGCGGCCAAAGTTTCGTGGCCTTCGATCTCACCCAGGCTTTTCATGCGAAAGTTTTTCTCGCCCACCATCTTGCCGCCGCGCACCAGAAGCACCTGCACCATCGCATCGCCTTTTTCGCTCGCGTAACCGATCACGTCCTGATCGATGAGGGACGTGGAGATGATCTTCTGCTTATCGAGCACGGTTTTCACGGCGGCGATCTTGTCGCGGTAACTGGCTGCTTCTTCGTAATGGAGCGCGCTGGCGGCCATTTGCATCTTGTCCTTCAGGCTGGCGATCAGTTCCGTGTTCTTGCCCTTGAGAAACAGCGTCACGTCGCGCACCACGCGGCCGTACTCCTCGGGCGTGATATAACCGGCACAGGGAGCGTGGCAGCGGCCCATCTGGTAATTGAGGCACGGCCGCCGCACCGGCTTGCCCTCGAGAGGGTCGCGGCTCTGCCTCAGGGGGAATATCCGGTAGATGAGGCGCAGGGTCTCGCGCACTTCCTTGACCATCGTGTAAGGGCCGAAATACGTGGCGCCGTCTTTTTTGATCCGCCGCACGACCTCCAGCCGTGGAAAACGCTCGCGGGTGGTCAGCCGCAGGTAGGGGTAATGCTTGTCGTCCTTCAATAAGACATTGTACCGGGGCTGATGCTTTTTGATGAAGTTGCTTTCTAGGATCAGCGCCTCGGCCTCGGAGGCGGTGGTCAGGAACTTGATGTCCCGCACTTTTTTGAGGAACACCCGCGTCCGCGGGTGCAGGTGGCGCGAGTTTTGAAAATACGAGCGCACCCGCGAGGCGAGGGACTTGGCTTTGCCAATATAAAGAATTTCATCGCTGCTTCCGCGCATGATATATATTCCGGGAAGCTTGGGAATCGACTCGATGATTTCGGATAAATGCTTTTGCACGCGCATCCTGATGTTGTTCGCGGCGAGGCCGCGAAAGCTTTTAATATCCACGATCCGGGAAATGCCCCTGGAATTGATTATACTTAATCTCCTGCCAGGGTCTCCACCGGGATTCTTTTCACATTATGATGGATCACTAAAATGAGCGTCTTTCATTCCATCCGCCGATTGTGCTTCCGCCTGGCGTGGGCGGCTCTGCTGCTTTACGCCGGGACGCCTTCGCCGGTGTCCGCCGCGGCGCTCGTTTACGGCGCCGACGCGGAAGGCGGCGCGCCCTACATTTTTCCCGATCCCCAAAACCCCGAACACCTGATCGGCTTCGAGGTCGACTTGGCGGAGGCCCTCGCCCGTGAGATGGGGAGAAGCGCCAGGCACGCGCAAACCGATTGGGATTCGCTGATCCCGTCTCTGGTGCGCGGCGATTTTGATATCGCCCTGAACGGAATCGAATGGACCGAGGCGCGCGAGCGCAAGGTCGCCCTTTCGCGGCCCTACTACATCTATTCGCAACAGCTAGTGGTGCGCGCCGGCGACCCGTCGATCCAATCCTTCGCCGATGTTTCGGGCAAGCGCGTGGCAACGCTCAAGGGCACCGCCGCCAACGACCTGCTGGACGAAACACCGGGCGCCCAGCCGGTGCTGTATGAAGGCCAGGTGGAACCCTACCGCGACCTGGCGCTCGGGCGCGTCGACGCGGTCCTGCTCGACACCCCCATCGCCGCTTACTACGCGCGCTCTCAGCCGGGCCTGCGTTACGCGGGCAAACCCATCGCGCCGGGCAAATACGTCATCGCCATCCGCAAGGGGGACACCGCTCTCCTCGCGGGGATCAACGCCGCCATCGCCTCGTTGCTCGACTCCGGGGAATTGCATAGGATCTACGC
>QJWD01000220.1 GCA_003235465.1 Nitrospirota bacterium
TGATTTATGCCCTGATCCTTCTCACCAGCACCGCGACGTACCTGATGCTTTACGTCATCTACCCGGCCAAATGAACCGCCCCTCGCGGGCTGTTATCGCTTTTGGGAGCGCACCTGAAAATTACGGGAAGGGGAAGGAAATTTCCTGATAAAAAGGGATTTCCCTTGACACATTTTGAAGCCTTGTGATAAGTTTCCCGAGGTTAAATAATCTCAAAGTACATGAGAAGCAAATACACTGCGGTCAATCCGTTGACCCCAAGGCCGATATACACGATGGTATCGAAGATTTTGCCGTCCTTACTGGCCATAAAACGAAGCTCCTTAGCAATCGGTGTTGAGTTTCGGCCAAGTTAACATTCACGATTTGAAACTGTCAAGGGTTTAGTTGATTCAACCTTTTATACCTCTGGGGGACTGTCAATGGATTTAGAAAAAATTAAAGAAAAAGCAGGACCGGTCATTTACATTGCGACCGTGATTTTTTCGCTAATGTTTTTTTACTGGTTTGCTTCCGTATGGCGCTGACCGGAGATCCAAAACACCTATCAATCGGATAAGAGGAGATAACAACGACCATGTCGGAACCGATCCAAGAAGAACAAAAAAAGTTCATCACGCCGAAGTCGATCCTTTGGTTCCTGATCGCCCTCGTTGCGATGGCGGGGTACTATTTCATGATCAACGTCGGCCTGATGAAAGCGCAAGGGCTGGACTTCTTCTATCTCTGGAGCTCGGGCGGCGGCGGAGCCACCGGCCACTGAGCCTGAGCAAACAAACCCGCTATAAAAGAATGGCAAGCCTTCGGGCTTGTCATTTTTTTTGTGCTTTTCCCCCCATTCACGGTTTCCCATGCAAGGCAAAGCCGGCACCCGTATTTACCTGATTCGACACGGCGAAACCGCCAACGCGGGCCAGGTGTGCTTCAATGGCCATTTCGATGTCGGCCTGTCGCCAAAGGGCGAGGCGGCGTTCGAGGCCCTGGGCGATGCGTTTCGCGGCATCCCGCTCGCGGCGGTCTATTCGAGCGATCTTGTCAGGACGCGCCTGTCGGCGGCGCCGATCGCGCGGGCGCACGGGCTTAAGCCCATCCCCTGCCGCGAGCTTCGGGAGCTCTCGTTCGGCGACTGGGAGGGGAAAAGTATCGAGGACGTCGAGCAAAATTACCCCGGCCAGCTGGCCAAACGGCTCGCGGACATCGAGAACTTCTCCGCCACCGGCGGCGAAACCTTCGCCGACCTCTCGGCCCGCGTGCTGCCCAAATTCGAAGCCATCGTGGCCAGCCACCCAGAGGACACCGTGGCCATCGTCGCCCATGGCGGCGTCAACCGAGTCATCATCGCCCATCTCCTGGGCATGCCCGCCAAACACTATTTTCGCATTCAGCAGAACTACAGCGGGGTCAACATCATTCAGTATTACGAGGCCGGGCCGGTTCTGGAACTCATCGGCGGCGGGCCGGAGGCCCTCGGCGGCGGCCGGCCCGGCAGCCGGAAAATTTCTCTGCAATAAGCCATGGCCAAAAGCCTCATCGACATCGAAAACGCCGAAGTCTACCTGGGCGGCCAGCGCGTGCTCGAAGGCATCAGCTGGCGCATGCGGGACGATGAGAACTGGGCGGTGGTGGGCAACAACGGCGCCGGCAAGACCACCTTCATGAAACTCATCTTCGGCGAGGTGATTCCGGTGTACGGCGGCCTCGTTCGCCTGTTTGGCCAGCCCCGGCTCACGCCGCTGGACGAGATCCGCCGGAACATCGGTTTCGTCTCCGCCGAATATCAGGCCGCCTACGACCGCAACTGCCGAAGCTTGGAGGTGGTCGCCTCCGGCCTGTTCTCCTCCATTGGCCTTTACCGCGCGGTGACGCCCGGGCAAAAGGAAAGCGCGCTTTATGAAATGGAGTCCCTCGGCATCGCCGCGCTCGCCAGCAAGCCCTACCGGTCGCTGTCCTACGGCGAAGCGCGGCGGGTTATGCTCGCCAGGGCCCTGGTTTCGCGCCCCAGGCTGCTCATCCTCGACGAACCGTGCAGCGGGCTGGACATCCCCACCCGCGAGCATTTCCTGGCCAGCCTCGACACCATCTCGAGAACGCGCGCCCGGCTGCTCTACGTGACCCACCACATCGAGGAGATCCTCCCCACGGTGACGCATGTGCTGTACCTGAAACAGGGCCACATCGCCGGCCAGGGCACAAAGGAGGCGATGCTCACCGGGCCGAGGCTGTCCGACGCGCTCGGCTGCGAGCTCAGGCTAAGGGAGGAGGACGGCCGCTACTGGATCGTCGGGGCGGGCAAGGGCAAGCGGAAATTTCCGGGGCGCGGCAGGCCCTCGGGACGGGCGATAACGGCCTTGCCAAGGAGAAAAAAAATGCGGTAGAATCCTGCTTTCCCGAGGCCCCGAAAGGCGGGCATGAAAGCGAAGGGGTAACGATGAAACGGTTGCCGGCCTGGCTTTGCTGGGCATTCATACTTTTGGCGGCGGAGGGGGCGTGGGCGTTCGACGCCCAGGGCTGGTTCGCAGAGGGCAACCGGCTGCTCGGCGAAGGGCGCTTTGAAGAGGCCACCCGCGCCTTCGAACAATCGGTTGAGCTGAACCCGAAGTCGCCGGTGGCGTATTACAACCTGGGCATCGCCTACAAGAAACTCGGCGACGGGGAAAACGCCGCCCGCGCCTTCGAGCAGACGGTGGCGCTTGAGCCGACGAACCTCGACGCCCGCCTCAGCCTGGGGAACATCTACAACCTGCTGGAGCGCTGGGAAGATGCCATCGGCCAGCTCAACATCGTCGTGCACCGGCGCCAGGGCGATGCCGAGGCGCACGGCAACCTGGGCTGGGCGTTTTACAATTACCCGTCCAGGCCGCCTTTCAAGTTGCTGGTGATCGCCAACCTCCGAAAAGCGGCAGACCTATTTGAAGCCCGGGGGCAGGCGGAAGCCGCGCGGGCCACGCGCGACGTGCTCACCGAGGCGGAGCAAAAATTCGGCATTGAGCCCGCCGGCTAACCTTATTCAAGAACGAGCGAAAACATCATGAGCCTGAAAATCAGCATGACCCCCACCAGAAGCGAGAACCTCGTCACCTTCGGCCTCGATCGGGATCTGATTCCCCCGGGAACGGGGCTGTCGTTCGCCAGCGCCGCCCAGGCGGACAGCAACCCCCTGGCGCGCGCCCTGTTTCGAGTGCGCGGCGTGAGAAGCGTGTGGATTCTCGGCCGCGACATTCAGGTGGGCAAGGACTCGAAGGCGCGCTGGGCCAGCATCACCGCCCAGGTCATCGAAGCGATTCGCGCCTGCGAAGCCGGCCTGTAGAACCTCAGGGTTTTTAAAACCAAGCGCCACCCGTTGCCAAGCGTGAAAACCGTTTGGATTCCCGGCCGCGAAGCCAGCCTGTAGAACCTCAAGGCTTATAAAACTCGCCGAACACGCGGATCATGCTGTCGTGGTCCCGCGTTCCCGCCATTTCTCTTATCGAGTGCATGGACAGCATGGGATTGCCCACATCGACGGTCTGAATGCCGAGGCCTTTCGCTGTGATGGGGCCGATGGTGCTGCCGCACTGCATGTCCGAGCGGATGACGAACTTCTGCACCGGCACGCCCGCGCGCTCGGCCAGCTCCTCGAAGCACTGAGAGGACACGCCGTCTGTCGCGTAGCGCTGGTTGGTGTTGACCTTGATCACCGGCCCCTGGTTGATCACCGGCCCGTGGCGGCTGTCGTGCAATTCCGCGTAGTTGGGGTGGATGGCGTGCGCCATGTCGGCGGAGATGAACAGCGAACGGGCAATCGCGCGCATGAGCCCCTCGCGCGGCTGCTTCGCGCCGATGAGGAGCCGCTCCAGCGTATCGCCGAGAAAGGGCGAGCCGCCGCCCTGGGCGCTGTCGCTGCCCACCTCTTCGTGATCGAAAAACACCGCCACCCGGGTGGCCGCGTCGTCCACCGCCGCGCCTTCGGTGAGAGCCAACAGGGCGGCGTGGCACGACGCCAGGTTATCGAGTCTGGAAGCAAACAGGAATTCGTTCTCCGGCCCCGCCAGCGCTCCCTTTTGCACGTCGTACAGCATGAGATCGAGGCTGGCGATGGCCGCCGGCTCGCAGCCGAGCTCGGCCGCGATCAAATCTTTCAGCATCGGCTCCACCTTGACATCCGGCCCGTTCAGCGAAAACACCGGCGGCATATGCGACTGCTTGTTCAGGATCAGCCCCTTTTCATTCACCTCGCGGTTGAGATGGATGGCGAGTTGCGGAATGCGCAAAAGCGGCCTCTCGACCTTTAGAAGACGGGTAATGAGCCCCGCGTCGGATCTCACACCCACCCGCCCGGCAAGCGACAGGTCGCGATCGGTCCAGGTGCCGAGCAGCACCCCGCCGTACACCTCAACGCCGAACTGGACGTACCCCGCCTTGGCGAACAGGGGGTTGGGTTTG
>QJWD01000067.1 GCA_003235465.1 Nitrospirota bacterium
CTACTTTTTCATTTTTCCCGCGCAGGTGCTTTTTTACGACCGGATTCACTGGCTGAGAAAACCGCAGCCGCGCATGTTCCAGCTCAGGATCTCCAACCTCTACGCCAACACGCCGTATTTTCTTTCTGCGCTGTTTCTCCTTGCGATGGTGGGTTGCCTCATGCTCCTGCCCAGGGTTCAGTTCGAGTACGATTTTCAAAAGCTGCGCGGGAACTCTCCCGCCGCCGACTATGAAACCATAACCACCGAGGACTTCGGCTTTGCCTTCTCCCCCACCCTGATCCTCACCGGCGACAGGGAAAACCTGTTTCACATCCATCAGGCGCTGGAAAAGGTCCGCCTTCGTTTCGGCAAGGAGTCCACCCTCGGCATGCACCACTCTCTCGGCTTGTTCGGGGAAAAGGAGTACCTGTCGAAGAAGGACGTGCTGGACCGGATGAAAACGACCATCCACGAGGAGGAGGACATCATCCGGCTCTCCCTCGGCCTGCCGCGCTTTCAGCAATTGAAACGGCTCATCGACAGCGAGCCGTTTGACGAGACGAAGATCCCCGATATCCTGGTGAAACGGTTCACCGCCGGCGGCGATTATCTGGTTCTGGTGTATTCGCCGGCGGACAAGAATTTTTTCGACGTTCGAAACATATACGTCCTGGCCGAGGAAATCGCCGCGGTGAAAAAGATCCTCGCCGGGAAAAACATCCACGCCGCTTTCCTGAACGAAAATCTGCTGGCGGCGAAAATTCTCGACTGGGTCAAAGTGAAAGGGCCGAAGACTTTGGCGATCGCCATGGGGCTGGTGTTTTTCATCCTGGTGTTCGACCTCGCGAGCCTTCGCCTGGCGATCAAAACCTTTCTGCCGCTGTTCACCGGCCTCGCCATGACCGGGGCGGCGATGACCATCTTTCATGTGAAGCTCAACTTCATCAACTTCGTCATGCTGCCCTCCATCGTCGGCATCATGATCGACCACTGCATCTACCTTGCCCACCATATTCTGGACTACCCGTCGAGCGATTCGGTCAAGTCGGTGCAGGAGACGGGCAGCGCCATCCTGCTCTCCGCCCTGACGACGCTCGGCGGCTACGCGAGCCTCAACATCGCCTCGCACGCGGGCATCCGCTCCATCGCCTCTCTCATGGAGATCGGCATTATCATCTGCACCGCCTGCTCGTTGTTCATGCTGCCCGCGCTGTTCGACCTCAAGCTAAAAGCGCCGGGGTTCCTCTTTCGGGGGAGACGCCAATGAGGCAGGGGGCGCAGGATAAGCGGCAGACGGACGAGCCCGGGCGCCCAGGCGGGGTCGAGGAGCGGCCCTGGTCTCCGGTGCCGAGGCTGCAGGTGCTGGCTCTCGCCGCCGGGATGGGCGCGATGTTCCTCCTCCTTGTCTTCGACAAGCCGTCCACCAGCACCGGGCATTTCCGCGCCCTCATCTTCCTGCACGACATCAACCTGGTTTTTCACGAGGCGGGGCATGTCATCTTCAGCCCGCTGGGGCGCACGATGACGATCCTGGGCGGCACGCTCATGCAACTGGGCGTTCCGCTTGCAGTGGCGATCAGCTTCTATAAGCGGCGGGACACGGCGGGGTACGCGGTGTGCGGGTTCTGGCTGGCCGAGAATTTCGTCGATGTCAGCGTCTACATCGCCGACGCCCGGGCGCTCAAGCTGCCGCTCATCAACAATAACTCCTCCGAAACGCACGACTGGCGCAACCTGCTGGGCGACTGGGGCCTGCTTGGCCAGGACACTACCATCGCCTGGGTGGTGGCCGCCCTCGGCTGGCTGGGAATGGTTTATTTCCTCGCCTTCGTCGCTTGGCGATACACTGAAACGCGCCGGGAGGGCTGAGCATGCCGCACCGCCTGAACGTCGTCCTCATCGAACCCAAAATTCCGATGAACACCGGCTCCATCGGCCGCCTTTGCCTGGCGACGGGAAGCACGCTGCATCTGGTTGAACCTTTGGGATTCGAGATCAGCGACCGCATGCTGAAACGGGCGGGTCTGGATTACTGGAAGCATGTCGAGGTCGTCCGCCACGAAAGCCTTGCGCGTTTTTTCGCCAGCCTGCCCGAGGAAGCGGAGACGGTTTTCTTTTCCACCAAGGCGAAACGGGTATTTTACGAACACCGGTTCAAGGCGGGCGCCTATCTCATTTTCGGCAGTGAAACCGAAGGCCTCAACGAGAGCGTTCGAACCTCCCACGCCGGAGAGACCTTCCGCATCCCCCAGTACGATGAACGCGTGCGCTCCATCAACCTGTCCTGCGCCGTCGGCGTGGTGCTGTACGAGGCCATCCGGCAGCTCGGGCCCTGAGGTTCATTCGGGGTCTTCCTTGCCGCGAAACCCGTACTTGTCGTAATAGTCTCTCAGCCTCTTGCGCGCCCGCTCCTTGTTCACGCCGTCGGCTCGTTCCGAAAACAGCGTGCCCGCCCGGTTCATGTGGACGATGGCGTTTTCGCCGTCGCCCTTGCTTTCGAACAGGATGCCCAGGTTGAAGTGCGCTTCCGCCGAGCGCGGCTGAAGGCGCAGGGTTTCCTGAAAATGGCGAATGGCGGCCTCGGTGTTATTTTTTTCCTCGTACGCCGTGGCGAGCCTGAAGTGCGCCTCCGGGTCATCGGGGTTGTTCTGAACCGCCTTCTTCTGCTTTTTGATTTCTCCGCCTGCGAACAGATCGAAAAGTCTCATATTATCCGTGCCGGTCGCGAGTGCGCCTACAAAGAGGAGTCGGTGAGTTCATCCTCGCCGAAGGCTTCCTCCAGAAACCCGCGCGCATCGGCCTGGTCGTTCTCGCGCCCGCGCCGGTCGACGTATTGATTGAAGCGCTGCAATAGTTCCGGCGTGATGTCGACGGGGGACACGCTCCCGAGCACCGCCTCGACGCCGTAGAAATCGATCAATTTGCCGATGGCGGCGTGCAGAAACGGCGTGAGCAGGGTTTCGACGCCGGCAAAATCCAGCTCCACTCTTTCCCGGTTCTTGAGCGCCGGCTGCAGAATGCGAAACACGCTCTCGCCCTGGTCGATGGAGAGGCAGCGGCTGCCCACCGTTTCCAGCAGTTTGATCTTCAAAGCCCTCTCCCTCATAACCTGAAGCGCGCCGGTGGAACCTGGACGCCCCTGTTGCTAATACACGGGAAGCACCTGGGCCGCATCATTTTGCCCTTGCGCAATTTTTCCCGAAGTTTAGAATGATCTATTGTTTAACCCGTTGACCCGCGGCCATCGCCGCCTTAAGCCAGCCATGCCCCCTACGGAACCTAACGCCGCCGCCAGGACGGCCAAGCCGCCGCTCAAGTATCGGCTGTGGAAATTATTCGCGATCCTGTTTTACGCCACCGTCGCCGTGGGCGCCGTATACCATTTGATTGTCCCCCTGTTTCGCTAAAGCTCCCGACGGCGGGGAACTTATTGCCGCGGGATCGCCTGTTCTCAAGCGTCATTTAACATCGTATAATGGAAGAGGTCAAGCCCCGGCAAAAGGCTGGAGGATCACCGCCTCCTTACCGGCCCTTGGTGGCGGGCGTGTTTGGCGCATCGGCCCTTTGGCGGCCGGGCGGTTTTCAGGCGGCGCGCGGGTTCTGGAATGAAACGGTATCTGCAAAACGGGTTGATGATTCTCGGCGCGATCTTCCTGGTTTATTTGATCGTGCCTTTCGTCTGGTCCATCTTCACCACCGGGGTGAAGGAGGCGGTGTTCCGCTTCATGACCCACTACGGCATCTACATCCTGATCATTCTCGCTGGCGGCGGCTATCTATGGTGGAAGTTGATCAAACCGCGAAATCCATGAGGATGCACGCCGGGCTTGCGGCGCTGTTCGCCGCCGTGCTTTGGTGCGCGCTTTTTCCCGCTCCGGAAGGCGCGGCCCAGGAACTGACCGATCAGGAGGCAATCGATTTTGGGCCGGACATCGACCCCGGACGCGAGGTCATCACCATCGAATCGGGCAAGCTCAAGCTCGAGACCGACCTCATCAACCGGGAGATGGAATCCGTCCTGCATGAGCGGCGGCCCGAATGGAATGAAAAACCCGCCTTGCTCACCTCCGACGAGCGGGTGCCGCGTGATTTGCTGAAGGAATACCGCCGAAAAAAAAAGGAGCTTGAAAAGCAGTTCGCCGAAGAAGAGGAAGCCCACGACCGCGCCGGGCCCGCCAACCTCCAGGCGCCTGCCGACATCCTCGATTTCGAAGGGCTGACCCGCACCCGGCCGAGGGTTTACAGCAAGGAACCCCTTAGCATCAGGGAGCGCATGGAGCGGGCGCGAAAGGAAGACGCGCTCTTGCAAAAGGCGCTCGACAGGCTTGGCAGCGAGGAGGGGCGCATCCGCCTCATGGTGGAGCGCGAGCCGCTGAAAAGCCTGCAGGCGAAACTCGCCGAAACCAGCACA
>QJWD01000338.1 GCA_003235465.1 Nitrospirota bacterium
ACAGGCGACGCCAAGGGGGTGGATGAAACCGTATGACCCCTCACCGGACAAAGCCGATGAGCGATGATCAACAAACCATGGGCGACGAGCTGGAAATTTCCGTGGAGAACCGCGACGCGATCATCCAGGAATACGCGCCGATGATCAAGTACGTCGCCGGCAGGATCGCCATGCGCCTGCCGCCCCACATCGAAGTGGACGACCTGGTCAGCGTCGGCGTGCTCGGCCTGTTCGACGCCATTCAGAAATACGACCCCTCGCGCGGCGCCCGGTTCAAGACCTACGCCGAATTCCGCGTGCGCGGAGCCATTTTGGATGAGCTGCGCTCGCTCGACTGGGTGCCCCGCTCGGTAAGGCAGAAGGCGTCGGCGCTCGACGCGGTCACGCAGAAGCTGAAGGGCGAGCTTGGCCGCCCGCCGGAGGATGAGGAGATCGCCGAGGCGATGGGCCTCGACCTGGAAGGGCTGCACGCCGCCCTCTATCAAACGCGCAACATGCCGGTGCTCAGCCTGGAGGACATGGGCCTCACCAAGGAATCCGGCGATCCACAAAACCTGCTGGAGTGCCTGGCGGGAAAGCGCGACGCCGACCCGCACATTCAGATGCGGCTGCTCGAACTGAGAGACGCCATCGCCCACGCCATCGACGACCTGCCGGACAAGGAACGCCTGATGATCTCCCTCTACTACTACGAGGAACTCACCATGAAGGAGATCGGCGAGGTGCTCGGCATCACCGAATCGCGCGTGTCGCAAATCCACTCCAAAGCCGTGTTCCGCCTCAGGACGCGCCTGAAAACCCTGATCGCCGAAGAACTGTAAAGGCCGCTCAGTATAAACCCGCCTCGCCCGGCGGCCGAGTCTTCCAGCGCCGGTGCCCCCACATCCAGCATTCAGGTTTTTCGCGGATCATCTCCTCGATGACGCGGCTCGCCGCCCCGGTGCCGTTCAGGATGTCGGCCTCGCGGTCGCCGGTTTTTTCCAGAACCAGCTCCGGGCCGTAGTGAACGCGGTAGCTGCCGCTTTTCGTCGGATAGCAATAGAACGGCAGGATGGGCGTGCCCATGCGCAGGCTGAGAAGGGCGAGCGAGCGCGTCGCGGAGGCCTTAAGTCCGAAGAAGTCGACGAACACGCCGCCCACCGCGACGTTCTGGTCCATCATCACCACGGCGCACTGGTTGTTCTGAAGGGCGCGCACGATTTTGAGCGGCGAATCGTCGCGGTGAAAGATTTTATTGCCGGTGCTGGTGCGAAACGCCATCGCCAGATTTTCGATCAGCGGGTTGTCGAGCCTGCGGGCGATGGAATGCAGCGTCGCGAGGCCGAGCAGCCCGTGGTTGAGGCCCATCACCTCCCAGTTGCCGAAATGCGCGGTGAGAAAAAGGACGCCCTTGCCGCGCGAAAGGCAGCGTTCGAGCTCGTCCAGGCCCTCGGGTGCGCTGTCGATCAGGCTCGGCACGCGCCCGGCGGGATCGCGGTAAACCCACAGGCATTCGAGGGCGGCCACCGCCAGCTGGCTAAAAGCCCCGCGCGCGATGGCGTGTTTTTCGCGCGCCGTTTTGCTGTCGCCGAAGGCGAGGTCCAGGTTCCTGAGGGCGGTCCGCCTGCGCTTTGCCGCCAGGCGGTACGACAGGTCACCGAGAAGGCGGCCCGTTTTCCGCACCCAGGATAGCGGCAGCGAGGCGAGCGCCAGCGCCGATAGGCGGACGAACGCGTATGCCAGCAGGTTTCCTGTTCGGGCGAGCGCCGTGGCGGGCCTAGCCATGGGATGTTGCCTTTAGCCGCTTGCTCATTGTTCGGCGACGGCCTCGGCCACGGCGTAATTTTTTTCGTGGGAAATCGAGATGTGGATGGCCACCAGCGCAAGCTGCCGGAAGCGCTCCTCGCCTTTGCCGGTGAGCCGGCAGGCGGGCCTGCCCGCCGGGTCGTGGGTGACTTCGATGTCCTTCATGGCGATGCCGCGCCCGATGCCAAGCCCCAGGCATTTGAGCACCGCTTCCTTGACCGCGAAACGCGCGGCGAAATGCTTGCCCGGGTCCGGCTTGCCGCGGCAGTAGGCGATTTCCTCGGCGGAAAAATACTTGCGCTCGAAATGCTCGCCGTACTTTGCAAGCGTTTGCCGAATGCGCGCGATATCGACCAGGTCCACCCCGATGCCGGCGATCATCGGCTGCTCCTTTCGCTCTCATCGTTCAGGGCGGCAACGCGCGCGCCGAGGGCGTCCTCGATGCGTTCCCTGGCCACCGCGCCTTCCCGCAGGATGACGGGCGGTGAAACCGTGACATCGAGGACGGTGGACTCGAGGCCGCCGGGCGCGTCGCCGCCATCGAGCACCAAATCGACGCCGGGAAGCCGGGAGGCATCGTGCGCGCTGAGGGCGTTTCCGCCGCCGCTCGGGTTGGCGCTGGTGGCTGTCAGCGGCCTTGCGAGCAGGGCGAGCAGGCGAAGCGCGAAGGCGCTGCCCGGTTGCCGAATGCCGAGGGTGCCCCGGCCCGCCGTCAGCCTTTCGGGCAGGGTTTTCCGGGCGCGCATCACCAGCGTGAGCGGCCCGGGCCAGAGCGTCTGCATGAGTTTTTCCGCCGCATCGGGCAGGGGGGGCTCGGTCAGGCCGGGCACATGGTCCGGTGACGCCACGAGAACCAGGAGGGGCTTGCCCTCTGGCCGGCCCTTGGCCTTGAAGATGCGCGCAAGCGCCTTGTCGTTTTCAGGATCGGCGCCCAGGCCGTAGAACGTGTCGGTGGGAAACGCGATCACGCCGCCCGCGTCCAGAATGCGCCGGGTTTTTTCAACCGCGTGCTTGAAGGCCTGTTCATCCCCGGGGTCAACCTTAAGGGTTTCCGTCATGGATGTATTGAATCTTCTTGCTTTTGATTTCCACTTCCTTGGCCTGGTACTTCTTGTACTGGATGAGCCGGGACAGGAGCTTCTTGTCCCCCAGGGCCAGGATCTGCACCGCAAGCAGGCCGGCATTGCGCGCGCCGGATTTGCCGATGCCCATGCTGGCTACCGGCACGCCGCCGGGCATTTGCGCCGTCGAGAGGAGCGCATCCAGGCCGTTAAGGGGCGACGAGTTGATGGGCACGCCGATGATCGGCAGGTGGCTCTCGGCGGCGAGCATGCCCGCGAGGTGGGCGGCGGCTCCGGCTCCCGCGATCAGCACCTTGACGCCCTTTTTCTCCGCCTTCTTGACGTAGGCCCGGGTGCGGCCGGGCGAGCGGTGCGCCGAGGCGACCAGCACTTCGTGCGCCACGCCGAACTGTTTCAACATATTCGCGGCTTCCTCCATGATGGGGAAATCCGAATCGCTGCCCATGATGATGGCTACCAGGGGGGTTTGCAAGGTCTTTGCCTCCGGGTTGAGGGGCGGTTGAGGAGAACGGTTGTGGACTTGGTTATATCAAGTTTCCCCGCCGGGATCAAGGCGCGAGCGCCCGTGAAGGCCGCTCAGCCGTTCAGGTTCTGCCGCCCGTGTTTGATCTCGGGAATCAGCATCAGGGTGGCGATCACCATCAGGGCGCTGGAGACGAGGCCCGTCCACCTTGGGCCGATGAGCCCGGCCACCCAGTAACCGGCGATGGGGCCGAGGGTGCCGCGCACGCCCGTCAGGCACACGTGCACCGACATGTAGGCCGCCGTTCTGCCCGGCGGCGCGTATTTCGTCACCCACAGGCTCCAGGCGATGCTGCCGCCGGCGAAGGTGACGCCGATGAGGGCCGAGCCCAGGCCGATGATGAACGGGCTCTGGCTGATGAAGAACAGGCCCACCCCGGCGGCGAACAGGAGGTTCAGGATCATGCGCAGGACGACGAAATTCATGCGGTCGAACCAGTAAGCCCAGAACGGGATGAACAGCATGCGCATGGTTTCCGGGATGATGGTGATGAGAAGCGCCACCAGCATGGCGGACCCGGCGATGCCGTATTCCGGCAGGGCGATGTAGTCCACCCTGAGCGGCAGCGTCCACAGGTTGGCGAAGCCCATGATGAACCAGGTGAGCAGCACGTAACCGAACGAGCGGTCCTGAACCACGTACTTCAGGTTGCCGAGCGGGTGGGCGTGCGAATTGTCCTCGATGGTCCCCGTCGGCATGCTGTGAATGGCCCAGGCCTTGGCGAGGGCGGCGAGGCCCAAGCCTGTGAAGATCCAGGGCCAGTGGCCGAGGTCCTTCTCGAGCAAGAGGGAACCGAGGTATCCCGTGAGCGCCGAGGCGCCGACGGTGAGGACGAGGGCGCGGGAGAAATACTTGCCGCGCTCGGCGGCGGGGTAGTTGTCGCCGTAGATCGAGGTCAAAAACGGCAGGAGGGCGCTTCGGCACAGGTAGCCTGTGACCACCAGCAGCGTGAACAGCGCGGGCGAATGCACCCAGGCGGCGGCCAGCAGGCACACCCC
>QJWD01000429.1 GCA_003235465.1 Nitrospirota bacterium
GCATTTCCAACGCCTTGGAGGATGCGGGCCCACATTCGCCAGAGATTTGACGCCTGGCGCCCTAAATCGCCACTTTCAAGGGCCCGGGGGCTTGGCACAGGCTTTGCTTAAACCTTAAAAGGGACGAAAATTCAGCATGTTGAAGGCAGCTCCCGGGTTCCGGGGCCGCTCAGTCGATAACCCGGTGGAGGCAGACCATGATCAAAGCTGTGACCCAATACATAGCGATATGCGACAACCCGTTTTGCGATTCCACGGTACGGTTCGGGGTGGACCACCACTCCCACGACCGGCGAGAGCAGTTCAAACGGAAGATCCGCAACCGCGGCTGGGCGGGGACGGAGAAAGACGAGGACGAGGCTTACCACGTTTGCCCGAGCTGCAGGGATTTCAGCGCCGGGCTGTACACCTTCACCCTCGCCAAGAACCAGGTGACCTCATGACGGGTGCGGCCAAAGCCAACCGCGTCAGGCAGATCAGGGAAAAGCTCATGCTGAGCAAGGCGGAGCTTGCGCGCAAGGCCAAGGTGACGGTGCAGACCATCGACCGCATCGAAAGCGGCAAGGACTGCCGCACCGACACCAAGCGGAAGATCATCCTCGCCCTGGGTTTCCAGCTTTCGGACCGGTCGCGCATCTTCATCGACGAAGACGGGCCGCAACCGGGCAAGATCCGCCACTTGCGGCCGCAGGCCGCGGCCAAATCCAAAACCGCGCTCCTCAACATCCTTCTTGTCGACGACTCGGAATCCAACCGAGTGCTATTCAAGGCGATGCTCGGCGGCAGCCCCTGCAAGCTCGACACCGCCAAAAACGGGCTGGAAGGGGTGGAGAAGTTCATCGCCGGCGCGTATCACCTGGTGTTGATGGACATGCAGATGCCGGTGATGGACGGCATCACCGCCACCGGCAGGATCCGGGCCTGGGAGGAGGAGCATGGCCTCGCCCCCACGCCCATCATCGCGGTGACCGCCAACGCGGGAGAACACGAGCGTGGGAAATGCCTGCGGGCCGGCTGCACCGATTTCATGACCAAGCCGGTTCCCCAGGACAAGCTTCTCCATCTTGTCGACCGGTTTGCCGAATCTCTCTCGTCTTCGGCGAAATAACCCGGCCCGCTGTCCGCCCACGGGTGCCGCCCACGTTCACCGCGGTGGATTCGCCCCGCCGAAGCCGACGCGGCCCCGGGGCTGGCCTCCCGATAGCGCGGGCTATTTCCCTTGACATCCACTATTGAGTTCCATAACCTCATGGAATACAATCCTTCTTCCATAAACTCAAGGGTTCGGCCTGTTGCCTGGCCGCCCCTGTTTTGATCTAGAAGATCCAGGAGTCCCAGATGGTCATTACTGGAGAGTGCAGGCTTCTTCACACCTGCGAGATGTGCGAGTACAACAACGACACCGACTGCAAGGCCGATAAGAACGAGCACAACCGCTGGCTGGTCAACAAGCGGATGGGCGACATCAAGCACAAGCTCATCGTCGGCAGCAACAAGGGCGGCGTCGGCAAAAGCACGGTGACGACGAACCTCGCCATCGCGCTGGCGGAAAAAGGCTTCAGCGTCGGCCTCGCCGATGCCGACCTGCACGGCCCGAACATCCCCAAACTGCTGAACGCCGAGAACGTCCGCCTGAAGGCGACGGACGAGGGTATCGCCCCGTATGAAACGCGCAACGGCCTCAAGGTGGCTTCGCTCGGCTTCCTGATCGAAGACCCCAACATGCACATCGCCTGGCGCGATGCGGTCAAATACGATTTCATCATCGAGCTGCTCGGCAACATCTCCTGGGGCCCGCTGGACTACCTGCTCATCGACCTGCCCCCCGGCACCGGCAACGAGCAGATCACCATCATCGACTTCATCGGCGAGGTGGACGGCGCCGTGGTGGTGACGACGCCGCAGGACCTCGCCCTGCTCGACGCGCGCAAGATGATCTCGTTCGCGCGCGACAGCAATGTGCCCATCGTCGGCATCATCGAAAACATGAGCACGCTGACCTGCCCGCATTGCCAGAAGGATATCGACGTCTTCAAAACCGGCGGCGGCGAAAAGCTGGCGCAGGAGCTGGTTCTCCCCTATCTCGGGAAGATCCCGCTGGATGCGGAAATCACCCAGCGTTCGGACAGCGGCGACCCCATCGTGATGGCCAACCCGAATTCGGCGGCGTCCAAGGCGTTCATGCAGCTGGCCGACAATTGCCAGAAATTTCTCAACCCCGAGGAATCCATCACCAGCAAGTGACCCCCGGGATGGGAAGCGGTTTAAGGCGCTCTCAATAAACTGTTTGCGCCGGAAATGCGAAAGGGTGATAATAATAGCCAAGGCTTCATACGGTACCCATCGCAACAAAGAACCACGGAGCCTCGCCGGCGATACCGCCGGCAGGCCCGCGATACACCGATCATGACTATGCGTGAGCGACATTTGCCCCGCCAGGGATTTTCTCTCGTTGCTTTGCTGCTGGCTGCGCTTATCACCTCTCCGGCATTCGCCGACCCCGCTCACGAAGCCCCGCCCCTCTTTAACAACAACCCCGTCGTCGCCACCGTCGAGGGCGAGCCGATTCGCCTGGATGACCTGAAGAACAGCCAGATGCACGACGCCATGGAGCAGCTCTACGCCATGCAGGAGCATGCGCTCAAGGAAAAGGTCCTGCAGCTCCTCTCCGCCCGGCACCCCGAACTCGGCAGCGCCAACATCCCGGTGGTCACCCAGTCCGACATCACGCGCTTCTACCTCAACACGCCCGGCGTCAAGGAGATGGGGCCGCTCAGCCAGATGCAACCCGAAATCCGCGATTACCTGGAACGCACCACGCGCGAGGACCACATCGACAACAAGTACCGGGAGGCGATAGAGAAAGGCTGGGCGCAAATCCACCTCGCGCCGCCCAACGAGTTCCGCCTGGTGGCGCAAGTGGGCAGCGCCATGCTGTACTTCAACGACAAAAAATCGCCGAAGACGCGCCGCGTCTTCCTGCTCGAGTACTCCGACTTCCAGTGCCCGTTCTGCAAGCGGGTGCAGAATACCGTCGCCCGCCTGCGCGTCAAATACGCCGAGGAGGTGCAGTTCGGCTTCCGCCACTTCCCCCTGAACTTCCACAAGCAGGCGAAGGCCATGGCCGAGGCCGTGGAGTGCGCACGCGACCAGAACCGGGAATGGCCGCTGCTCGGCATCCTGTTCAGCGACTACAACGACGCCACGCCGCTGACCGGGGAGCGCATGAGCGCCTCGGCGAAGAAGGCGGGCGTGAGGGATCTCGCGGCGTTCCAGGAATGCTGGGACGAGGGCAAGCACAGCGCCAGGGTGTTAAACGATATTCGCGAGGGAAGCCAGCTCGGCATTCAGGGCACGCCGACCTTCATTCTCGGGCTCTACGACCCGGATACCGATTCGATTTCGGGAGAAATGTTCTCCGGCGCGGTTTCGGAGGACCAGTTCACGCGCAAGATCGAAAAATACCTTTCACTCTCTCATCCCGAAGCCAAACTGGCGAAATGACCCGCCCGCGGCCGGGCCCGGCCGAAAGGACGGACACACCGATTTTTTTCCGGGCCGCCTCGGCCTCCGTAACCCATGCCATTTGAGCGATGCACAACCCAGGCCCGCCGCCGCCACGCCGGCATCCGCGCCGCCGCCTTCGGGCTTTTGGCGTTTTTGGCGCCGGTGCTCACGGGCCCGGGCGGCGCGTCCGCCATCGGCTTTCAGGCGCCGGGCGAGGCCGCCCCCGCGCTGCGCGCGCTTCAGGTGAGCGCGGTGGCTCTGCCTTCCCCGGTGGAGCCGGGCGGAACGTTCCGCCTTTTCATTCGCGCGCGCATGAGCCCCGGCTGGCATATCTACGCCATAAGCCAGGCGGGCGATGACGCGGCTGTCGCCACCCGCATCGAGGTCGACGATGGCGCCTTCGCCCCCAGCGGGCCGTGGCGGGAAAACGACCCGCAGGTGGTATTCGACGGCGCTCTCGGAAGAGCGATCAAGATTCACCGGCACGAGGCGGAGTTTCAGCGCGCCTACGAGGCCCCCCAGTCGCTCCCCCCGGGGGCGCATTCGCTCGCCGGGCGCTTGTGGTTTCGCGCCTGTGATAATAAAGTATGTACCATGCCCCAGGAACTGGGCTTTGAAACCACGGTTGAAATCGAAGACTCCGGGCCGGAAAATTAAACCGAGCGAACCCCCATGCAGGTGATCACAACCCATTTAAACGCCGATTTCGACTGCCTCGCCGCCATGGTGGCCGTGGGCAAGTTGTACCCCGAGGCGAAAATGACGTTTTCCGGTTCGGCGGAACAGGCGGTGAACGCCTACCTGGAGGAGACGGCCCCGCCGTTCAAGATCCACCGCCCGCGCGACATCGACCTGGACCGGGTGACGCGCCTCATCCTGGTGGACACGCAGGACCCCGCGCGCATCGGCCCGTTCCAGGCGCTCGCGGGCAAGGCCGGCGTCGAACTCGTCATCTTCGACCACCATCCCGACGGCCCGGCGCAGGCTTCGGCATCGCGCGCGGTGATCAAGAAGCGCGGCGCCGCCACCACCGTCGTCCTGGAACAGCTTGAGGAAAACGGCATCGCCCTGTCACCGGAGGAGTGCACCCTGATGGCGCTCGGCATTTTCGAGGACACGGCGTCGCTGCTTTCGTCCTCGACGACGCCGGAGGATTTTCGCGCTCTCGCCCGCCTCGTGGATGCCGGTGCGGACTTAAACCGGGTCTCCCGTTTTCTCAACCGGCGGCTCGGCGGCGAGCAACTCGCGGTGATGAACGACCTCATCGCCAACCTCGAGCTGTGCAACATCAACGGCGTCGACATCGCCCTCGCCACGGCGACGGCGGACCATTACATTGAGGACCTGGCGCAGGTCGTCCACAGCATGATGGACCTCGAGGGCCTGCCGGTGCTCATCGCCTTCATCCGCCTGGATCGCAGGGTGTACCTCATCGCCCGCAGCCGCAACGAGGGCGTGGATGTGGCGGAGCTTGCGGGCGCGTTCGGCGGCGGCGGCCACCCGCAGGCGGCCTCGGCCTCGATTCGCGACCTGACGCTGCAGGAAACGCGGGAGATGGTGAAGGGGCTTTTGCACAAGAACGTGCGGCCGCTGACCCGGGTCCGCGACATCATGCACCACCCGGTGATCTCCATTGATTGCGGCAAAACCCTGGCGGCGGCGGAAAAACTTCTGACGAAGTTCAACCTGAACACGCTGCCTGTCGTCGATGGCGGCAAACCCGTCGGCCTGCTCACCCGGCAAACCGTCGAAAAAGCCCTGCACCACAAGATGTCGCGCCACAAGGTGGCCGACGTCATGCAGCAGGAATTCGCCGTCACCACGCCCGACGCCGCGTTCAAGACCCTGGCTCCCATCATCATCGAGGAAAAGCAAAAGCTCGTCCCGGTGGTGGATGACGCGAGCGGGAACCTTATCGGCATCGTCAGCCGCGGCGATCTTTTGCGCGTGCTTTACGGCAACCTGACGGGCCCGGCCAGGCGCGCCACGGGGAAAAACCTGCGCAGCCTGATGAAAGAGCGGCTCGACAAAAACCTCATGGCGCTGCTCGAAACCGTGTCCGAGGTGGCGAGGCGGGAGGGCGCTTCGGTGCACGTCGTCGGCGGCTTCGTGCGCGACCTACTGCTCGGCATCGAAAACCACGACGTCGATCTCGTCGTCGCGGGCGACGGCATCGGCTTCGCCCGCGCCCTGGGAGAGGCGCTGTTGGCCAAGGTGAAAAGCCACGCCAAGTTCGGCACCTCGGTGCTGATTTTGCCGGACCATTCGCGGGTGGATGTGGCGACGGCGAGGATGGAATACTACAAGCACCCGGCGGCGCTGCCGACGGTGGAGAAGGGCTCCATCAAGGCGGACCTGTTCAGGCGCGATTTCACCATCAACAGCATGGCCATCCGGCTGAACGGCGAGAATCCCTTCGTGCTCATCGACCCGTTTCTCGGCGAGCGCGACATCCGCGACCGGGTGATCCGCGTGCTGCACAACCTGAGCTTCATCGAGGACCCCTGCCGCATGTTCCGCGCCGTGCGCTTCGAGCAGCGCTTCGGCTTTCGCCTCGGCAAACAGACCGAGGCGTTCCTCAAGTACGCGGTGGGCAAACGGTGGCTGGACCGGCTCTCCGGCGCGCGCCTGATGAACGAGCTGGTGCTCTTGCTCAAGGAAGCCGAACCCGTTCAGTGCATTCATCGCCTCCTGGAACTTGGGCTGCTTCACTTCATCTCCCCCGCCATCGGGGCGAAGACCCTCGTGCCGCTAAGACGCATCGAGGGGGTCATCGCCTGGGCGAAGCGGCTGCCGGTCGGCGGGCCGATCGAAGAGTGGTACGTGCACCTGCTCGGCCTGCTGCTTCCCCTGGACGAGGAAGCGTTCGACGTGGCGCTCATAAGGCTCGATGCGCCGCTGCGTCTTAGAAAACGCCTGACGGCGGACCGCGAGGCCCTGGAAGGCGGCCGCGCGCTCTTCAAGAAAAACGGTAAGCTGGGCGCGGAAGAAGTCCACCATGCGTTTTCCGCCCTCTCCCGCGAAGCGGTGGTGGCGCTTCTCGCCTGGGTCGACAGCGACCGCGCCAACCACCAGGCCACGCTCTATTTCACCCAGTACCGGACGATGGGCCAGGTCGCCCTGAACGGCGACGACCTGATCCAGATGGGGGTGGCGCCGGGGCCGGTGTTCCAGCAGGTGTTCAAGGCGCTAAAAAGCGGCCGCTTGAGCGGTCGCATCCGCAGCCGCGAGGACGAAATGGCGCTGGTCAGGAACCGGTTTCTTCGCTGAGGCTTCCGGCCTCAATCCACGTTCCGGCCCGCGAAGGCGAAACCGCCGCCTGCGCCGCTTGGACGGGAAAACGGTTGTGTTATAATTTTTCTCCATAGCCCGCTTATCAACCGGCAACACCAGGAGCCAACGTGGCCAGTGTAGAATTTCTCATCAAGCAATTCCTGACCCCCGACAAAAAGGCGCTCAACCTGAGCAACCAGAACATCGGCGACCAGGGCGCGATCCAGCTGGCAAAATCCAAAAGCCTGAAGCGCCTGACCCGGCTCAGCCTGCCCAACAACAACATCGGCGACGAGGGCGCCGCCGCCATCGCCCAGTCCGAAACGTTCAAAAACCTGACCGATCTGGATTTTTACGGCAACGTCATCAGCGACGACGGCGTCAAGGCCATCGCCACCTCGCCTTACATGAAGAACCTGAAGAAGCTCAGTCTGTACGGCAACCTGGTGGAGGACGACGGCGCCATCGCCATCGCCGAATCGGCCACGCTGTCGAAGCTCAAGCACCTGTTTCTCACCTCCAACCGGGTGCGCAGGAAGGGCCTGGAGGCGCTGATGAAAGAAAAATGCCGCACCCGCCTGTGCCACCTGCACGTCGACGACCTGTCCGACTTCCTCTACGAAGAAGACGACGATGAAGACATGGACGATGACAACTGAGCGCCGACGGGCGGCAAACCCGGCCCTCTGGCTGGCGCTCCTTGCCGCCTGCCTCCTGCTTGCGACAGCGACCGAGGGTGATGTTTTCAGCGGCGGCAAGACCGTCGATTACGAGGCGGTGTTCAAGGCGGGGCTCAAGAAGCGCGGCACGGTGCTCGACCTCGCCGGCAAGAAGATCGGCGACGAGGGCTTGAAAATGCTGCTTAAAAGCCCGCACCTCGCCAAGGTCAAAAAACTGGACCTGCGCTACAACGAAATCTCCCCCGAGGGCGCGAAGCTGCTGGCGAACGCCCCCGCCCTGCCCGAGCTTGCGGTGCTGATCCTCAGGCACAACTTCTTCGCCGACGAAGGCGCCGTGGCCTTCGCCAGAAGCGCGAGCTTTCCCAACCTGAACACCCTCGAGCTCGGCTGGAACGAAGTGCGCGACGCCGGCGCCCTGGCGTTCGGCGAAAGCAAGAGCTTTCCCAAACTCGCCAGGCTCGACCTGCGCGGCAACTTCCTAGCCGGCGCAACCAAGGACGCCCTGCGCAACTCCCTCGGGCACCTGAAGTCGCTTAAGCTTTACTGAGGGGGCGCGCCCCTTTCTCTACTGCGCTCAATTTATTCCTGCTAATATGCTATCTTAGGTTCGCGGTGAGAATTCCGGACACACCACCTGTGGTGCATGCTGTTTTTCATGGACGCCCTCATGGACCAAAAAACTAAAATCATCGCGGGGCTGGTATTGACCGGCGTCCTCTTCCTGGCGGGGAAATGGTATCTGCAAAAAGGCGGGAGCGGCGATCAGCCCTTCATCGCGATTTCAGGAAACATCGAGGTGACCGACGCGGAAGTGAGTTTCAAGATCCCCGGCAAAGTCATCGAGAGATTGGTGTCTGAAGGCGAAACCGTGACCATGGGGCAGGTTGTCGCCCGCATGGAAAGCCAGGACTTGGCTCATGAGGTGGAGATTCAAAGCGCCGAAGTGAAGGCGGCGGCGGCCGCCCTGGAGGAGCTGCTGGCCGGTTCCCGCCCTGAGGAGATCGAGCAGGCCAAAGCGGAGATGGAGCAGGCCCAGTCCCTGCTGGACAGGAACCTCGCGGGCTCCCGCCCTGAGGAGATCGCAGGCGCTGAGGCGGCGGTCGAGAAAGCCCGCGCTGACATGGAGCACCTGGAACAGGAGATGACCCGCTACAGGGATCTGTTCGCCGAGGGGGTGGTATCCGCGGAAAAGTTCGGCGAAGCCAAATCCAATTTCGAAATGGCCCGCGCCCAGGTGAAGCAGGCGGAGGAGATGCTGGACATGGCGCGCGAGGGACCGCGCAAGGAGGATATAGAACAGGCGCGGGCGGCGCTGAAGAACGCGAAGCAGAAGTACCTGCTGGTGAAGAAGGGGCCCAGGAAGGAAGTGATCGATGAAGCCCGGGCCAGGCTGTCGCGGGCCGAGGCGGCGTTAGACCTGGCCAGGACCCGCGTCGGGTACGCGCAGGTCACCGCGCCCCTTTCCGGATTGGTGCTTGCGGACAACATCGAGCCCGGCGAATACGTCGTCGCCGGCACCCCCATCGTCACCATCGGCGATCTCGTGCACGCCTGGGTTCGCGGCTATGTGAGCGAGACGGACCTTGGCCGCGTGAAGGTGGGCCAGCAAGCCCGGATCACTTCCGACACCTTTCCAGGCAGGGAATATCGGGGAAAAGTGTCTTTCATCTCGTCGCAGGCCGAGTTCACCCCCAAGACCGTGCAGACCCAAAAAGAACGGGTGAAACTTGTCTATCGCATCAAGGTGGACATCTACAATCCGGACATGGAACTCAAGCCCGGGATGCCCGTCGACGCAACAATCAACGTGAAAGAGATTCCCAAATGGACCCTGCCCTGAGGCTGGAGAATCTCGGCAAATCCTTTGGCGACGTCGCCGCGGTGAACGGCTTGAGCTTCACCGTGAACGAAGGAGAGATTTTCGGCCTCATCGGCCCCGACGGGGCGGGCAAAACCACCACTCTTCGCCTTCTCGCCTCCATCATGAAACCGGATGCCGGGGAAGCGTGGGTGGCCGGGCGGCATATTGTGAGAGATGCCGAAGCCGTCAAGAAAACCATCGGTTACATGAGCCAGCGGCTCGGCCTGTACGCCGATCTCAGCGTATTGGAGAACATCCACTTTTTCGCGGACATCTATTCCGTGCCCAGGCGAGGGCGGGAAGCGACCATCGACAAGCTGCTTTCCTTCGCCAATCTCTCCCCCTTCAAAAAAAGGCTTGCCGGCAACCTCTCCGGCGGCATGCGGCAAAAGCTGGGCCTGGCCTGCGCCCTCATACACACTCCGAAAATCCTCCTGCTGGACGAGCCGACCAATGGCCTGGACCCGGTTTCCCGCAGGGAGTTCTGGCGCAACCTCGATCAACTGCTGCATCAGAAAGTCACCATTCTCATCTCCACCCCCTACCTCGATGAGGCGGAGCGTTGCCACCGCATCGGCCTCTTGCACAAGGGAAAGCCCCTGGCGATCGGCCGCCCTGATGAAATCAAGCGCCTGATGCGGGGCTCCATTCTCCAGGTCTTCACGCGCGATACGCGGCAGGCGTTCGAATCGCTGCGCTTGAGACTCTCGTCGGGCCGCGCCAACCTGTTCGGCGACCGCATCCATGTAGTCTCGACGACCCCGGAGCAGACCACCGGCGAAATTCGCGCCGTCTTGCAGGCCGGGGGCATGGCCTCTCCCGACATCCGCCCCCGCGCGCCGGAACTGGAGGACGCATTCCTTTCCATTCTCACCGATTCCAATACGGCGACATCCCATGATTGAGGCTCAGGACATCGCGGTGCACGTGAAGGACCTGGTGAAACGGTTCGACTCGTTCACCGCGGTGAACAATATCAGCTTTTCTGTGAAGAGGGGCGAGGTGTTCGGCTTCCTCGGCCCCAACGGTTCGGGCAAGTCCACCACCATCCGCATCCTGTGCGGTATCCTTAAGCCCACCAGCGGCGGCGGCAGCGTCGCCGGGCTGGATATCCTCACAGAAACTGAAGCCATCAAATCGCGCATCGGCTACATGAGCCAGAAATTCTCGCTTTACGACGCGCTCACGGTGGAAGAGAACCTGGATTTTTATGGCGGCATCTACCGGATTCCACGAGAGAAAAAATCCCGGCGTAAAAAATTCGTCCTCGAGCTGGGGGACCTGGGGAAATATAGAAACTTTCAGACAGGCATCCTCCCCCCCGGGCTCAAGCAGCGCCTGGCGCTCGGCTGCGCCATCCTGCACGAGCCGTCGGTGCTGTTTCTCGACGAACCCACCTCCGGTGTCGACCCCGTCATCCGGCGAAAATTCTGGGATGTGATCTACGACCTGTCGGCAACCGGCGTGACCGTCTTCGTCACCACGCATTACATGGACGAGGCGGATAACTGCCACCGGCTCGGGCTCATCTACCGCGGCGAATTGATCGCCTGTGAAACTCCCGCGGCGCTGAAGGCGAGTCTCGGACGGCAGGAGGTGCTGGAAATTCTCTCGAACCAGCCGCTGGAAGCCATGCGGGTGCTTGAAAGCCGGCTTGACCTCAGGGATATCTCGCTGTTCGGCACGCGTCTTCATGTGGTCGCGCCTGAAGGTGGCCCTGGAACAGGGCCCATCCGCCAGGCGCTCACGGAGGGCGGCGTCACCGTCCTCGGCGTTCAGCCGGTTCAGCCTACTCTGGAGGATGTGTTCATCACCCTTATTCAGGCGCACGAGCGAGAGGCGCGAGCGGGGGCAATGCCGTGAAGCTTTATCGCATACGCGCCGTGGTGCGAAAGGAGTTTCTCCATATTCTGCGCGATCCGCGCAGCATTGGCATGGGTATCGGCATCCCCGTTATCCTGCTTCTGCTATTCGGGTTCGCCCTCACCCTGGATGTGGACGATGTCCCGGTCACAGTGTGGGATCAGAGCCGGACCCCCGCCAGCCGCGAGCTTTTGAGCCGCTTTTCCGGCTCGCGGTATTTCAAGCTGAATGAAGCCGCCGAAAATTACGCCACCGTGGTTGAGGCCATCGACCGGCGCAGGAGCCTCGCCGGCCTGATCATTCCCCGTGAATTTTCCCAAAACCTTGCCGCCGGCCGCCCGGCCCAAATCCAGTGGATCGTGGATGGCAGCGATTCGAACACCGCCTCCATCGCCACAGGCTACGCGCGGGCCATTGTGAGGACCTATTCCCAGGAAACCATCCTGAACGGAATGCAAAGAAAAACCGGGAGGACCCTGGACCCGCCCCTCGAGGTTGAGCCCCGCGTCTGGTTCAACGCCGAACTGGAATCGAGAAACTACATCATCCCGGGCCTCATAGCGGTCATCATGATGGTCATCGCGGCGCTCCTCACGTCACTCACCGTGGCCCGCGAATGGGAGCGCGGAACAATGGAGCAGCTCATCTCGACGCCCCTCACGGGGCCGGAACTCATCCTTGGCAAACTGTTCCCTTATTTCGTGATCGGTATGTGCGATGTGCTGCTGGCCGTTTTGATGGGACGATACCTGTTCGACGTTCCCCTGCGCGGCAGCCTTTTGCTCCTGTTCATTCTGGCGGCGGATTTTCTAATCGGCGCGCTTTCCCTCGGCATCTTCATCAGCATCGTCACAAAGAATCAGCTATTGGCCAATCAGCTGGCGCTCCTCACCACGTTCATTCCGGCGTTCATCCTTTCCGGTTTCGCCTTCCCCATCAGCAACATGCCCAGCGTGATTCAGGGCATCAGCCACCTCATTCCCGCTCGTTATATGGTCACCATCCTGAAGGGAATTTACCTGAAGGGGGTGGGCCTTTCTGTGCTGCACCTGGAAGCGGCGCTCATGGCGCTTTTTGCCGCCATCATGCTGGTTCTGGCGGTGGTCAAATTCCGCAAGAACCTGGAGTAGCCATGTTCGATCGCTTGAAACACATGTTGATCAAGGAATTTATCCAGATCTTCCGCGACCCCAGGATGAAGATCATCATTTTCCTGCCCCCGGTGTTTCAGATGATCATTTTTGGCTACGCCGTCAGCACCGACGTGCGGAACGTGTCCACCGCGGTTTACGATCTGGACAACAGCACGGCGAGCCGCGAAATCGTCGCCCACTTTGAGCGGTCGGGATACTTCAGCGTCGACGCCCGCGTGAGCGACGAGCGCACCCTGAGCTACGTGTTGGACCGCGGTGACGCCGAGATCGTCATCAAACTGAACAAGGGTTTCGAACACGAATTGAACGGCGGGCGCACGGCGCATCTCCAGGTGATCGCCGACGGCACGGATTCCAATACCGCCCGGCTGGCCCTCAATTACAGCGAGGAGATCACGGCCCAATACGCGCGCGAGGTTCTCGCCTCGCGCATCTCGCGCATGTCCGGCCCGCTGGACGTTCTCACCGGGGTCGATCTGGAGGTACGCGCCTGGTTCAACGAAAATCTGGAAAGCCGCAATTTTTATGTTCCCGGCGTGATCAGCCTGCTGGTCATGGTTGTCACCGTCATGCTCACCAGCATGGCTGTGGTTCGGGAAAGGGAGATCGGTACGATGGAGCAGATGCTCGTGACGCCAATTCGCCCCGGCGAGTTCATCCTTGGGAAGACCATCCCCTTCGCCTGCATCGGGTTTCTCGACGTGATCCTGATATCCACGGTGGCGGTATTTTGGTTTGAGGTGCCGATTCGCGGCAACCCCTTCCTGCTGCTGTTCTCCGCCGGTCTCTATCTTATGACGACGCTCGGCATCGGCCTGTTTATCTCCACCATCAGCCAAACGCAGCAGCAGGCGATCATGACCGCCTTCTTTTTCATCCTGCCCGCCTCCCTGCTTTCGGGATTCGTTTTCCCCGTGTTCAACATGCCCGAAGCCGTGCAGTGGATCACGCTCTTCAACCCGATGCGTCATTTCCTCGTGATCATCCGGGGAATTTTTCTGAAAGGCGTGGGGGCGGATGTGCTGTGGCCGCAAATGGCGGCTCTCTTCACCCTGGGCGTGCTCACCCTGGCCATCACCATCCGCCGTTTCAAAAAAACGCTTATTTGAAACCGCATCAAGCGATTCGGTTCGGGCTCTTGGGCGGGAGTGCGGGAGAGCGCTCCCCCATTCAGGCAGGCGCCTTTTTCCGGGCTGGAGCTACAACTTGCAGACGCCGGTGTCTTCGTCGTAGAAGAAGGTGTCGCCGTTGGGGCCGCGGTAGGTGATTTCCTTGACCTGCCACAGGTGCTTTTTCTTGACGTCGGCCTCGGCGGCGATGTAGCGGCCGTTATGCTCGCGCTGCAGGAGGAGAAACTTGTTGTCGTTGTTGGAGACGATCTGCCATTCGTGGTAATCGCATTGCACGATTCCCTTGTCGTAGTCGATGTTGATGATGTTCATGGCCTTCCTTAACTCAATTTAATAAACGATATTGGCGGCGATTTCGCGCGCGTTCTCCAGCGGGTTGTGCTTGTTGTCGGGCCGGGTGGCGTTTTTAAGGACCATCTGCGCGAATTGCAGGCTGGAGTCGTGCGTCTCGTCGAGCTTGCGGCCCTGCTTCTCGAGGTACTTGGCGAGACGGTCCTCAACCAGCTGGATGAGGGGCTTCGGGCTTAGCGCGCCTCCTTTTTCACCCGCCGGGGCCAGGGGGTTGCCTTCGATCATCGAGACGTCCTTGACGATTTTGATTTCGGGCACGATGCCGTGCTCGGTGATGTCGATGCCGGAGGGGGTGAAGTATTTCGAGGTGGTGAGCCTGAGGCCGGAGCCGTCGCTGATGCGGAAGATGGTTTGCACCGAGCCCTTGCCGTAGGAGTT
>QJWD01000106.1 GCA_003235465.1 Nitrospirota bacterium
CGCGTGTGGCCTTCCTCGCGCTTGTCGATACGGATGATGTGCAGGCCGTACTTGGTTTCCACCAGGTCGCTGATCTCGCCTTCCTTGAGGGAAAACGCCACCTTTTCGAACTCGGGCACCAAGTTGCCGAGCGCCACCGGGCCTATCTTGCCGCCGTTTCGGCCCGAGACATCCTCGGAGTATTCTTTGGCGAGGTCTTCAAAGTCCTCGCCGGCGCGGATTCTGGCCATCACCTCGCTCGCGGCCTTGCGCTTTCCGTCCGCCTCGTCCTCATCCATCAGTTCGTCGATGATGAACAAGATGTGGCTGACGTGCGGCGTCGGCGGAACCCAATACTCGGCCAGGTGCTCGCGGTAATAGGCCTGCACCACCTTCTCGCTCACCTTGCCCGGATCGCCCATCTGGAAGCGGACCACCTTGGAGAGCAGGATCTGCTCTCGGATGGTGCCCTGGTACTGGTCCATGCTGCGCCCTTCCCGGGCCAGCATCGTCTCCAGTTGCTCCTGGGTCAGGTTGTTGCGCTTCTTGATGTCCTCGAGGGCCTTCAGGACGCTCTGGTTGTCGACGTCGATCTTGTTCTTCTTGCCGTCCTGAAGTTGCAGCCGCTCGTCGATGATCTCCTCCATCGATCTCTTTAACAGCTCCTGGTCGCTCGGCACGTCGGTCACGCCATTCATCTTAAATCGCCCAAGCATGAGTTCGGCGCGCTCGCGAACCTGGCTCAGGGTGACGATCTCCTCGTTCACCTTGGCCACCACGCGGTCCACCACGTCGGCCCGAGCCCAGCCTGGGCCCATGAGCGCGAACGCGAGAATCGCGCAGGCGCCGAGCGCCTCAAGCGATTTTCGCAAGTATGTCCTCGTCGATCTGGATCTTGGCATTGTCCTTGAGTTCAGTGAGCCATTCCTGAAACGCCTGATCGCGATGATCCTGGGTCAGCCTGCGCTCGATGGATTTTTTCGCTTCCTCGAACGTCTTTTGCCGCGCCTGGTTTTTTTCGATGACCTTGAAAATGTGGCTTCCGTAAGGGGTCTCGATGACGTTGCTGATCTCGTTGATGTCCAGCTTGAAAAAGACGTCGAATTCAGCCGGGATGCTTTCCGCGTCCATGAACCCCATGTCGCCGCCGGTCGGCCCCTCGGGGGCGATCGAGTACTGCATGGCGAGCTCCTCGAAATTCTTGCCCTTTCTGCCGAGGAGCTTTTTAATTTTCAGGGCTTCCTCCTCGGTTTCAACCATGATGTGGAGCGCCCGCACTTCTTCCCCCATCTGAAATTCATCGGCATGGGCATCGAAATATTGCTTCAGCTCTTCATCGCTCACAGTTACTTTACTATCCACCATCTGGTTTATCAATTTTTTTATTAACACATTGAATTTTAACTTACTCTTCCATTCCTGGGCGGTGATGCCCTCGTTATCCAACGCCTGCTGAAACGCCTCTTCCGGGTAGTCCGCTGTGGCGTCGGCGAGCGCCTCTTGAAACTCCTCCGGCGTAACGATGACGCCGTTTTTCTTCGCTTCCTGCTCGAAAAGAATATTCTGAATCAGCGGGTTCATGGCCTCCATTTTGAGCCACAGGCGCTTGCCCTCGTCCAGGGGCCTGTTGGCCTCGACGCGTAGCTTTCTTTTCAGGGCGTCGATTTCCTTCACCAGTTCCTCGACGAGAATCGGCTGCTCGTTGACGCGGGCGACCACGGTCTTCGGGTCGGGCCCCTTTTGGGTGGTCTCGCCGCCCTTGCAGCCGGCTAAAAAGAGAGCCAGAAGAAGCCCAAGGTAAACCCTAGCGGCAGGCGGTGAGGAGTTTTTCGAGGGAAGACTTGAGGATCGCAAGATCAATTCTCCAGCCCTTGCCCGGCAGCCGGACGCCGAGCCGGCTTTCGGAAAGGAAGGTCATGTTGTCGTCCACCAGGGCGGCGGCCCTGGCCGGGTCGAGTGGTGTCGAGGGCTCGATGGCCATGCGGGCCACCCCCTCTCGGGTTCGCAGTTCGGAAATATGCAGCCTGCGGCACAGGATGCGGATGTCGATGAGGCCGAGGAGCTTCTCCACCGCATCGGGCAGCGGCCCGTAACGGTCCCTCAGTTCCTCTTCCATCGCCTGGCGCTCGCCGCCATCGGCGATCCACTGCAGGCGGCGGTAGATCTCCAGGCGCTGGTTGAGGTCGACGATGTAGTCCTTCGGCACATAGCCGCGGATGAGCAGGTCGATCTCGGGCTCCACCACGGTTTCGACGCTCTCCCCCTTCAAATCGCGAACCGTCTCCTCGATCATTTTACAATAGAGATCGAAGCCGATGGCGGAAATATGACCGGACTGCTTGTGCCCGAGCATGTTGCCGACGCCGCGAATCTCCATGTCGCGGGCGGCCAGCTGGAACCCGGAACCGAGCTCGCTCAGCTCCTCGATGGCGGCGACGCGCTTTCTCGCCTCGGGGGTGATGGCGAGCGCGCCGGGAATCAGCAGGTAGGCGTAAGCCTGGTGCTTGTAGCGGCCAACGCGCCCGCGCAGCTGGTACAGCTGCGCCAGGCCGAACTGGTCGGCGCGGTTGATGAGGATGGTGTTGGCCGCCGGAATGTCGAGCCCGGATTCGACGATGGAGGTGCAAAGCAGGAGGTCGATCTCGTGATCGATGAACTTCCGCATCACGCTTTCGAGCTGCTTCTCGGGCATCTGGCCGTGCGCCACGCCGATCCTCACCTGCGGGACAATCTTCCGGATCATCTCGCCGACCTGGTGAATGCTCTTCACCTTGTTGTGCACGAAATAGATCTGCCCGTTGCGGTCCAGCTCCCTCAAGATGGCCTCGTGGATGGTGCGCTCGCTGAACTTGCGGACGAAGGTCTTCACCGCCAGCCGGTCGTTCGGCGGCGTTTCGATGACGCTCAGGTCCCTCACTCCCATGAGGGAAAAATGCAGGGTGCGCGGGATGGGGGTGGCGGTGAGGGTCAGGATGTCCACCGTGGCGCGCAGCTTCTTCAGCTTTTCCTTGTGGGCCACGCCGAAGCGCTGTTCCTCGTCGATGATGATGAGGCCGAGATCGGCGAACACGGCGTCCTTCGAGAGCAGGCGGTGGGTGCCGATGATGATGTCGATCTCGCCCTTCTTCAGGCAGGCGAGGATGGCCCTTTGCTCGGCGGCGCTCCTGAAGCGGCTGAGCGCGTCGACCACGACGGGATAATTGCGGAAACGCTCGCTGAAGGTGTTCATGTGCTGCTGCGCGAGCAGCGTCGTCGGAACCAGCACGGCGACTTGTTTTTTCTCCAGCACCACCTTGAAGGCGGCGCGCATGGCGACCTCGGTCTTGCCGTAACCCACATCGCCGCAGATCAGCCTGTCCATGGGTTTGTCGTTCTCGAGGTCGGCCTCCAGTTCCTCTATGGCCTTGGCCTGGTCCTCGGTTTCCTCGAATTCGAACGCGTCGGCGAATTCCTGCACCATCACCGCGTTGCCCGAATAGGATACCCCCTGGGACACTTCGCGCTTTGCGTAGAGCTTGAGCAGGTCCTCGGCCATTTCCTTGATGGCCTTCTGCGCCTTGCCCTTCTGCTTCTTCCAGGCCACGCCGCCGAGCTTGTTGAGCGCCGGCGCCGCCTCCTCGCTGCCACCCACGTACTTCTGCACGTAGCCGAGGCCATCCATGGGGATGTAGAGTTTCTCCTCATCGGCGTAGACGATTTCGAGGAACTCCCCTCCCCCGACGCCTGTTTTCAGTTCGCGGGTGCCCTGGTAGCGGCCGATGCCGTAGTCGATGTGAACGAGATAGTCGCCGGGTTTCAGGTCCTTGAAACCGCGCTGGAACGCCTGCGATTTGGGTTTCCGGCGGTAGCGATGCTTGTGCGAGCGGCCGAAGATTTCATGCTCGGCGATGAAGACCAGGCCGCCGGAGGCGAGCTCGAAACCCGCGCTAAGTGCGCCCCGGTCCACCCCTGCTTTCAGGCCGTATTCGTCGACGAGCTGCTGAACCCGCCGCACCTGGCCCTTGGTGGGAGCGGCGATGACCACCTGTCTGCCCGCGGCTTCCCACGCCATCGCCTGTTCGGCGAACGATTCGAAACGGCCGACGAGCGGCGGAATCGCCTTCACGTCGAAGCGCTCCACCCCGTCACCCTCCGAGAGCTTGAGGCTGCTAAGCCCGACGGTGGCCCAGCGTTGAAGGCGCTCGTGAAAGCCGGAGGGCGGCAGGTAGAAGACATCGGGGCGCGCCGCCAGCTGATGGCGGGCAGAGGCCTCCTCGAATTCGGATTCGACGAGGGCGTGATGCTTCTCGACCTGCTCGAAGGTGATCTCCTCTTCGTCGACCAGGATCAGCGTGTCCCCGGGCAGGTAATCGAACAGCCATTCCCGCTCGGGGTAGATGAACGGCATGAGCGATTCCATG
>QJWD01000015.1 GCA_003235465.1 Nitrospirota bacterium
CAAGAAACTGAAGAAGGAAAAGATCATCGACGAAGTGCCGATCCGCGATTACGTCGCCGCGGTCAGCGTCGGCATCACCGGCGGCAAGAACATCCTCGATCTCGATTACAGCGAGGATTCGGTGGCGGGGGTGGACCTCAATATCGTCAAGACCGGTTCGGGCGGCTTCATCGAAATTCAGGGCACGGCGGAACGGGACCCGTTCGACAACAAGCAGCTGGCCGACCTGCTCGCGCTTGCCGACAGGGGCATTCGCGAACTGATCGAAATTCAGAAAAAAGCCGTCGGCGATTTGTTGTAGGCGCCGGCGAATCATCCACCTGAAGGAGAGCGACGATGCCTCTCGCCGCCAGACTCATAGCCCCTGGCACCGTCACCCTTGGCGAACGCGCGCCGCTTGCCCCCGGCCCGATGGAAGTGGTGGTGGCGGTGGAAGCCGCCGGCGTCTGCGGCACCGACCTCGCGCTCTACCGAGGCGACTACCCGGTGCCGCTGCCGCTCGTGCCGGGGCACGAATTCGCCGGGCGGGTGCTCCGCCTGGGTGAAGGCGTCGATGCCGCCTGGCAAGGCCGCCCAGTGACCGGCGAGATCAACAACACCTGCCTCGCCTACCGCCGGGCGGAGCCGTGCACCGCTTGCCGGCGCGGCCTCGAAAGCCATTGCCTGAACCGCACCGTGACCGGCATCATTCACCACGACGGCGCCTTCGCCGAGGAGCTCGCCCTGCCGGTGGGGGCGCTCCACGCCCTGCCCGAGGGGCTGCCCGCCGCCACCGCGGCGCTCGCCGAACCGCTGGCGGCGGCGCTCGAGACCTTTGTCATGACCCCCGCCCAGCCGGGCGAGCTTGTGGTGGTGATCGGGCCGGGAAGGCTCGGCATTCTCATCGTGTTCGCGGCAATCCAAAAAGGCCTTCGCGTGGTGGCGGTGAGCCGGAGCGCGGAAAAGCGCGAGCGCGCCCTCGCCTTTGGCGCCGAAGCCGCTTACAAGCCCGAAGAGGCGCATGAAGCGATACGCGGCATGACCGGCGGCCTCGGGGCGGATATCGTCGTCGACGCCACCGGCAGCCCGGAAGGGCTCGATCAGGCGCTTAATCTCGTCCGGCCGCGCGGCACCCTGGCGGTGAAAACCACCTGCGGCCTGCCCGCCAAGGGCCTCGACCTCACGCGCGTGGTGGTCGACGAAATCCGCCTTCAGGGGTCGCGCTGCGGCCCGTTCGCCCCGGCGCTCGAACTGCTCGCCGAACACCGGGAGGCGCTCGGCGGCCTGGTTTCCTCAGTCCTGCCGCTTGCCGAGGCCGCCCGCGCCCTCGAAATCGCAGGCCACGAAAACAAGGTGATGCTCAAAATGGCGTGAGGCGCTCACTTCCTGAACAGCCAGAAGAGAAACGTGAGAAGTGCGCTTAAGAGAAGGCTCGTTACGATGGGGAAATAGAAGCGGACATTGTCGCGGCGGATGACGATATCCCCCGGCAGGCGGCCGAGGCCGCTTTTCACCAGCCACGGCCACAGGACACCGGCAAGCAACAACAGCACCCCGGCGATGATCAGCCCACGCTGCATGGTCGCCCCCTCCCCTCTTTTCCGCCCGGCCCCGGGAGCCTTTTCGGCTCCGGCCTTTTCGGGCAAACGCGCCGGCTAGCGCTGCTCGCGGATCTCGATATGATAATAATCCGCGCCGCTCGTCTGCTTGGAAACATCGCGGTAGGTGCCGATGCTCTTCGGCGGCAGCTGCACGCGCTGCCAGGCCGTGGGGTCTCCGTTCGGCACCTCGCGGCTGTCGAAGAACTGCGTCCGCCCCTCGACGGTGAGCGGGAAGTTGGTGTGGTTCCTGAGTATCGCCCACACCTCGCGCGTGCCGGTGGCGGTGAGCCCGCTGTTGTATTCCTCGACGGTGATCTTGTAAGTCCTGATGTCCGCCGCCTGGCCGCTGTCCACCTGTTCCTGGGCGGAGGGCCCCATGCGCACGCCCTCGCAGTAGGTCGCCATGATGCGGCCCGATTCCAGCGACGAGTCGAGAATGTGCACGCTGTTCATCTTGATGCCCGACTCAAGCGGCCTCTCTTCCATGATCGTCATGCAGGGGTTGGGGGTGGCGCAGGCTGCGGCCCATAAGCAGGCGGATAATGCGATGGCGGTTCTGGTCATCCCTTTCATGATCGTCTCCCGTGGTTTCTTATTGAATGATGGCGCTCCTGGACCGCGCCCAGGCGAGCCCCGACCGGCGAGGGTCGAATTCGACCTTCACTCTGCGCGCCAGGCCGCGCAGTTCCTGGCCGGCGGCATTGTAGAAGGACACGCCCACCTCCATATCGCGCGGCTCGGCCTGAAACGTGAGCACGTGCACCCGGTCGGGAAGGCTCCGCCATGAGCGCGTGTCGGCCTCGGTGCGCGTCGCGCCCGCCACGGCCCGCTGGGTGAGCCCGAGGATGCCGACGATGCCCGCGGCGATGGCGGCCTTGTCGGCGTTCTTGCCGAACGCGGGCGCCATGAGCAGGCCCTGCACCGAGAGGTCCGTCATCGCCCGGCCCAGGGTTTCGTGGGATTCCTTGAAGCGGACCTTGCCCGCGAGAATCGTATCCACCTGGCGGCCGCCGCGCGTGCTCGCCTGCCAGTAGATGTCTTCCATCGGGTAGGCGGCAAGCGGCCCGGCGCCCGAGATGTCGAACCGGGCCGACTCTTCGGTGAACCCCGCCCCGCGCACCAGGCGCAGCTCGGCGTTGCCCTGGCCCGCGCCTATTTTCATCGGCGCGGTGCCGGTTTCTGCGATCAGGAGCACGTTGTCGCCACGGGCGGGCGGGGTGAAATCCGGCCTGAGGTCCTTGACTTCCTTAAACGCCTCCCGGGCGAGGTCGTCGTCGCCGAGCAGGTGCGACGCCCAGCCCTCGAGAAAAATGAGAAGGGCAAAATCCATGCGGTACCGGTCTTCCTCGGCGAGGGTGTCCTGCAACTGCCCGCCCTTGAACGAGGCGCGGGCGTTTTCGTAATCCCCTCGGCGAAGGAACAATAGCCCGCGGTAATAATAGGCCATCGCCCGCTCGTAGGGTTCACCCTTGAAATCCTTCGCGCCCTCGGCATACCACATGGATCGCGCGCGCTCCGCCGCCTCGTCGCCCGCGTACACCGTCTCGATATTGAGGAGCGCCTTTTCGAGCGATTCCTCCGCCTGGTCGTAGGCGCCGTATTCCATCGCCGCGAGCCCCGCCTCCATCTGGCTTAGCACCGCGTTTCTGCGCCCGCCCCTCAGCACGCGCTCGTAATACGGGCGGAGCGCGGGCGGCTTGTCGACGAGGTAGGCGCTCATTTCAGCCGGCGGCACCTCCACATCCTTATAGTAGGCGTCGCTCGCGCAACCGGCAAAAAGCGCCAGCGCCAGGAAACCGTACCCGACACGCCTTAATCGCAGGAAAAAGCCGCAGCCTTTTCTAGCGGTAGAGGACGTCATCCTGCGCCGTCTTCTTGAAATCGTAAATGCCGCTCCAAACGATCATGCCGTTTTCGAGGTCCACCATCTCAAAGATGATCTGGTGCATGCGGGTGGCGAGGCCGGTGGAGGAATTCACCGAATCGAGCGTCGTGATGCGGCCGCCCAGGCGAAAATCCCCGCCCAGGGTCGAGCGCGCGGCGTTTAAGGTTCCCGAATCCACCGTGGCGGCGCCGCCCTCTCGGGCCGTGTCGCGCTTCAGGGCGCGCTCGCCTTCCACCATGTCGGAATAGTGCCGGCCGACGAAGATCATGCGGCCGCCGGCGGCCCGGTTCAGCTCGACGCGCAGCCGGTCGGTGATGATGTTCTTGTTGATGCGGGTGGAACTCTCGTTCCTGAAATACTCCGAATCGATGATGACGCGCGGCGACACCGCGCGCCCGGCGAGCGACGGCGTGGCCAGCATGTCGCCGACCATTTTATCGGTCATGCTGGCGATATCCTGCGACTCCATGCCGATGCCCGCATTGCGCCCGACGCTGCCGACATCCTCGTACACCGTCGGCCTTCCGGGGCTCGTGTCCACCGGGCCGGTGCTCACCGGGTAGCTGGGCTGCTGGGTGGCGCATCCAGCAAGAACCAGCATCGCGCCCGTGGCGGCCAGAATAATCCCTTCCCTTCGTTTCATCAGGTTCCCTCCCACTCTCCCCGGCGGGCCCAGGGGGCCTGCGCGGGTGGGTTAGACCGGGGCCGGGCCCACGACACGGAATGATTGAGCCGTCGGCCCGATTGATTACCTTCCATTATACCCATGGCGAAGCCAAATGGGATGATGTTGACAGCAGGATACCATCTGCCCTGAAATTTTACCATTAAATTTAACCATAAAAACGTGCATGATCCTTGGGTTAAGCGCTGAATTTTTTTCCAAATCC
>QJWD01000256.1 GCA_003235465.1 Nitrospirota bacterium
GCGACCTTTTCCGGAAAGGTGTCGAGGACAGCTTGGTCGACGGCGTGCAGGTCTTTTTTTCTGCCCGAGAGCATCGCCCAGCGAAACGGCCCCTGGCCTTCCGAGAACAGGCCGCGGATGTATTCGGGTACGAAGCCGGGGTAGAGAAAATGCCCGTGCCTGTCGCGGATCTTAAGGCCGCCCTTTTCCGCCTGGCCGCGCAGGTTGTTGCCGTAATCGAACACCACCGCCCCGGCTTTCTTGAGTTCGACGAGGGCGCGGGCGTGTTCGACGAGGGTAGCGAGCGAACGCTCGCGGTACTGTTTCGGCCGCTTGGCTCTTAGCGCCATCAGGCTGTCGTAGTCGCCGCCTTCGGGGACGTAGTCCATGAGGTTGTGGGCCGAGGTCTGGTCGGTGACGATGTCGGGAATCTTGCGGAGGCGAAGCAGCTCGCGCGCGGCGGTGGCGCCGTTTTTAAGCAGGCCGACGCTCACCGGCCGCCTCTCCGCCCGGCCCTGGTCGATCCAGTTGAGCGCCTGGTTGAGCGAATCGGTGGCGCGGTCCAGGTAGCCTTCCTTCATCCTGCGCTCGATCTGTCTGGGGTTCACCTCGGCGATGAGGATGCAGGCCTCGTTCATCGTGCCCGCGAGGGGCTGCGCGCCACCCATGTTGCCGAGGCCGGAGGTGAAGATCCAGCGGCCAAGCAGGCTGGTGGATGAAAAATCCTTTTCCGCCGCGGCGCCGAAGGTTTCGTAGGTTCCCTGGAGGATGCCCTGGGTGCCGATGTAGATCCAGCTCCCCGCCGTCATCTGCCCGTACATCATGAGGCCCAGGCGGTCGAGGCGGTCGAACTCCTCGTCCGTCGCCCAGGCGGGAACGAGGTTGGAGTTGGCGATGATCACCCTTGGCGCGCCCGGATGGGTGCGGCCGATGTAAACCGGCTTGCCCGACTGGATGCAGAGCGTCTCGTCCTGTTTAAGCCGGGTGAGCGCGCGGACGATGCGGTGGTACTCGCGCCAGTTGCGCGCGGCGCGGCCGCTGCCGCCGTAGACGATGAGTCGCCGCCAGTCGAGCGCCACGCGTTCGTCAAGGTTGTTGTTCAACATGCGAAGCGCCGCCTCGGCATCCCAGTCGCAGCATTTATGCCGAAGCGAGGTAGAGGCGCGCGGCGCGCGTTTCGGGCACTCCTCCATGAACATCGGCCGCTCGAGTGCGGCTTTAGCGGGCCTGCTGGTTTTCCGCTCCGCCTTTTTTGTCATAACGCCTCCCGCCTAACTGGGTGAAACCGCCGGCGAGCATCGGGAACCTCAGCCGCCCCGGCGCTGCCGCTCCGCCACGCCCAGGTAGAACGAATAAAACAGGCCCGCCGCCAGCCGGCCGGTGCGTTCGTCCTCGACGGCGGGGTTGTATTCGGAAAGGTCGAACAACGCCACGTGCGGGTGAGCGCCCGCGTGGTGGGCGATGGCGAGCGCCTCCTCGGCATTGAGACCCACGATGCCCGGAGCGGACACCCCCGGCGCTTCGTAGCTCGCCATGACGTCGAGATCGAAGCTGACGAAGATGGCGGGGCAGCGCCAGGCCAGGTCGCCTAGGCAGTTCTGAAACACCCCGTCCGCCGCGCCCTCGCGCCTGAGCTCGCTAAGCCAGAGGATGCGGCCTTTTCTTTCGCGCACGAACTCGGCGTGTTCGCGGCTCACCTGGCTGCCCTGCGCCGCGAACTCGATCAGGTTTTCCCCCTCGAACCGCTCGTCCTCGAGCAACAGGCGAAAGGGCGAGCCGCTGTGGATTTTGTGGCCATCCACAGGCGGCCTGACATCGAGATGCGCGTCGACGTTGACCACCCCCAGCGGGCTCGTTCCCGCCCTGGCAAGCAGGGCCCTGGCATTGGCGTAGGACTGGTCGTTGCCGCCGCCGACCACGAAGGGGATGCCGCCACCCTCGAGCACCTCGGCGACTTTCGCGGCCAGGGTCAGGTGCGCCTCCTCCAGCGTCGGCCCGCTCACGTCGCCCGCGTCGCTGACCTGGAGGGTGAGGTGGCCCTCCTCCGGATTGTCGGCCACGCCATAGCGCTCAAGCCAGTGGCGAAACCTGGCCGGCCCCCGCCCGGCCCCCGGCCGGCCGCCGTTTCGGCGCACGCCTTCGTCCTCGGGATAGCCGATGAGGACCACCCTTCCCGAGACCCCCTGTGTCATGCGGTTTGCAAGGCGGGTATCTGCCATACCTGATTTATAGGGCCTTTGCGCCGGTTTGTAAACCGGCGCAAAAATATATTTCCGGGCCACGAGGCCGGCCTTGTCTGGCGTGGGCGATTCTGATATATTGTTGTTTTTAGAAATCCCTAAATTTCATTGATATTGAAGGAGGACCGCTCATGTCCCACGCTGCCGATGCACTCAGGAAAGCCATCGAGCATGAAAAACTGGCTCTCGAAAGGTACCGCGAAGCCATTAACGCCTGCGACAACGATCAAACCCGCGCCGCGCTCAAGAAAATCGCCGATGAAAAAAATCAGCAGATCGATTCGCTGCACTGGATGATCATGGCTGAAGCGGGCCAGCTGGACACCGAAACCGCCGCCGAAGCGGCTGAGGAAGCACCCAAAAGCGGCGCGAGCAAGTGCCCGTTCTCCGGTGCCCTCGCCGAAATGGGCATCGACATCACCAAGATGTCCAAGGAAGAAGCCATGGCGAAGATGGGCGACATGTCCAAGATCATGGGCTTCAACCCGATGGAGGGAAAATAGGGCTCCTTGAAGGGGCTTTGTTAAGCCACGCGCCCATGACCGCTTCCTATCCATTCGACCTGTTGGCCCAGTGCGGCGCCTGCCGCATCGAGAACCTGATCGCCGATTTCCGCCCGGGCGTGTTCAGTGTCTGCAACCAGTGCCGCGAGCCTTTGGCGCGCGCCGGTTCGGTGGCAACGCACAAGGAATACGCCTGCGGCGACTGCGGTCTCCGCATGCTGCTGTTAAGTGACACCCCGGTCACCACCGGAGAATCCGAGTGCCGCTGCGGCAAACGCAACATCCTGATTCTCGAGGACGGGCCCCTTCTAAAAGATATCGAATCCGAGGCGGGCCCGACCGACGACGACGACACCGGCGGGGAGGATTTCTACTGGTGCCGCTCCGGCCCCGAAGTGCCGATCAGCGAAGATTACAACGACCTTTTCGACAACGACCCGGGCATGAGCTGAGCCCCGCGCACCCCGCCCCCGCCGCCACAGGCGCGCCCGCGCCCTGCCCGCGGGCCGAATTTTCAACCGGCCTGCCTGATTCTTCCCCAGGCTCCCGGATAATCACTTAATCGCAATATTTTCAACCCGTAATGGTGATGCTTCCGGAGAAAATATGTTATTCTTTGGAGGTTGTCTTAAAAAATTATCCGCTCATCCTTTGTGCATGGATGGCCGATAACCAGGGAGAGCGCGCATGCGCCCGCGCTTTTAGCGTGATCCGCCACCCGCAATTTTTTCCGGTTGCATGAATTCGATTCCAAAACCGAAACCCGTTCTGTCCTCCGCATCCGATGCCCGGCTCATTCCCGCGGCAAGGACGCCGGAAAAAATCCTGCTCATCAAGCTCGCCGCCGTGGGCGACCTGGTGTGCGCGTCCGCGTTTTTTGAAGCCCTGCGAAAGCGCTTTCAAGATTCCGAGATCCAGCTTCTCGTCGGCGGTTCCTGCCAGCAGATCGCCGTCCACAACCCGTCATTCGACCGGCTGATCGTCGCCGATGACACCGCCATTTACCGTGGGACCTTCGCCGAAAAATTGTGCGAATGTTTCCGCCTGGTTTCGCTCATCCGGCGGGGCGGTTTCGACCGGGTTTACGTCATGCACCGCGCCTGGCCATTCAGGGCGCTTGCCTGGCTCGCCGGCATCCCCATACGAGTGGGTCTTGCGAGGCGGCGTGCATTCTCGGGCCTCACCCACGCCGTGGTTTCGCCTGAACAAAGAAACGAGCGCGAGGTCTACCTCGATCTTTTGAGAGCCACCGAGGGGCCGCTGCCTTACGCGGGATCACGGTACTGGCTTTCCCGGGAAGAGGAGGCGTTTTGCGACAGGTTCTTCGCCGGCCACGCCATCGCCGAGGATGAAATGGTGATCGCGGTGGCGCCGGGCGGCGGCGACAACGTGAAAAGCTCCATGCCGATCCGGCGCTGGCCGTGGGAGCGGTTCGCCCGGCTGACGGAAAAAATCGTCGCCCTCCCTTCCCTCCGCGTGATCCTCGTCGGCGGACCGATCGACCAGGAGCGCGCCGCCCGCATCCGCGAGGAGTGCCCCGAAGCCAGCGACGCCACGCACCTGACGTTCGGGGAAATGGCTTCGGTATTTCGCCGCTGCAAGGCGTTTGTCGGC
>QJWD01000044.1 GCA_003235465.1 Nitrospirota bacterium
CGGGCCCTAAGGCCCGCGCCCTTTCGGGATGGATCAAATCACTCCGTCAAAGACGGGCAGGACTGGGACAGCTCGGGATTTTCGATCAGCTGGCCGTCGAGCAGGGTGAGCATCTCGCTCGGCGTGGTCTGGTCGTTTTGAATAATAGCATCAAAGTTCGTCTGGGCGAAGGATCCAAATTCGGAGTAGGCGTCGCTCGGGCAGCCGTAGAGGCCGGCGAGGGTGGAGAGGTTTTCACCTTCGCCCGCCGCCATCTCTTTCACCAGGCTGGCGTAATTCTGCTCGACGAAAATCTCCCTTTCCTTACTCAGGTTGAGCAAGCCGTGATCGCCGCAGTTGGAGGTGCCAGAGGTCATGCCGAAAGTCTGGGAACCGAAGGTGGCGTTGGTGGTGGCGGCGAGAATCTGTTTGCCGCCGGGCTCCGCGCCGAAGGCCATCGACCCGAGGCCGCAGCCCGCGGTGCCGTAGCCGCCGGCAAACGCCGCCGCCGGAAACAGGGCGATGAGGGTGATGCTGATCAACCAACCGTACGCTTTTTTCATGATCTTCTCCTCTGTTGTGGTTAAGCTCCGGGTGTACTCGTTATGTAACAAACCTGAAGGGCGTGGAGCGGGGAACAGGATGGCCCTTTAGAATCACAGAATGAAGAATAAATTCCTTGTAAATTTAAACAAATTTCATAGGAATTATCAAGCTTTTTCTCGATATTTCAATTACTTATTGCGATATGCGGTTTTTTTAATAAAACTTCGGTTGTCACCGGGAGGCACCCCCCATTTTTTGCCCGGCAGCGGACTAGGGCCAGCCCCCACCTGCCCACCCTGGCAAGGGCGTTCCTGCATAGTTCCACCCCAGGCTGGCGAAGGGGAAAATATTTCCGCGCCGTTCCCGCCCAGCTTGCCACCCGGCACATTCTGCCCGCCGCTGTTCTCGCCCATCTGCCATTGTTAAACAAATCAACCCATTAATCGTTCCTTTCGTCTGGCACATGTTTTGCTTTTTCTGTTTTGCCCGCAATGGGCTTTTTGCAGCCTTGTCAAAAAGGATCGACCGTGGTTCCCAAGATCAACCTGTTCCTGCCGAGCACCCAGCAAACCCAGGGCCAAACCAGCCAGGGCACCGGTGCGGGCACGCCCGCTATTGGGAAACCATTTGAAAAATTTATCAAATTCGAGAATGGCGCGGCCCACCCGCAAGTTCCGGGCCTCGCCCTTTTCGGGCTGCCCGCACAGCAGGCGGGGCTTCCGCCAGCGCTCTCACCCGCCTCCTCCAGCCTGGCCGAATTTCCGGCAGCCCAGGCAACCCCGCCGGCCCTCGCGCCTGTGGATCGGCCGGTTAGGCTTGCGACGGAGGCGGAGCAACATATTGAACCTTCAGGGGTTAAAACACAGCGCACGGGCAACGGGCTTATCGCCGCCCATGCCAAAGCCCCCGCCACTCTAACAAGCGCTGCCACCGGCATGGCCCAGGGCGAGACCACGATAACCGGTCAGACAGCGACGCCCGCCTCCATTGCGGCGGGCGCGCCTGTTCCCACTGGCCTTCCAAAAGAGGGGCTTCCGCTTTCAGGGTCCACACCTGTTGCCGGTGTGGCCGCACTCGAGGCTAAGGTGGGCGCGAACAACGGCAACGCGGTCCCGGCCGGCCAGCAGGCGGCCGCCTTCCTGAGCCCGGAAGGCAACCCACCCCCGAGCGCGTTTATCCAGCCCGCTCAGCCAGGAAACCCGGCCGCGCCGTTTTCGCCGCTGCTCGCGGCCGCGGTCCAGTCGCACCCCCTTGCCGGTCCGCCGCCTGAGGAGCAGGATGCGGCTGTGCCCCTTAAGGCGGCGCTGCCGGCGGCCGGCGCTGCCGAGGGCGGCGTCCTCGTCGCCGATACCCAGAAGCCTTTGCCCATCACCGCGATGCCGGCCAAGGCCAGCCCGGCAAGCGCCATTTTGGGCCAGGTGATTGAACAGCTTTCGCTCAGGGTGAAAGAGGGCCAAAGCGAAATCCATTTGAAGCTCGACCCGCCGTCTCTCGGCAGCGTGCGCATGAACGTGGCGGCCATCGGCGATCAGGTGCGCGCCGTCATCATCACCGATCACCATGCGGTCAAGCAGGTCATCGAGAGCCAGCTGTCGGAACTTCGCAGCAACCTGGCGGGACAGGGCGTGAAGGTGGACAGTTTCACCGTGCTCGTCGGCGGCCATGACTCGGGCGGCGGCTCGCGGCCCGAAGCGGAACACGCGGGTTTTTCCGGTTTCGCGCCAGGGGAGGCCGCGCTTCCTGCCTTGGAAATGGAGAACCCGGTTCCGCCGCCTCGAACAGGGGTGCGGGGCGGATCGTCAATCAGTATTTTTGCGTAGCACCCAGACCGGGGCCGCAAGTCGCCCGGTCGCGCTTTAGGATTGCTATAGGAGATTCAATCCATGATCACAGGCATCGCACCCGTCGCGGGAAGCCCCACACCCGGCCCCACCGGCAACAACATTCTGGGAAAGGACGACTTCCTCCGCCTTCTCATCGCCCAGCTCGAAGCGCAGGACCCGCTCGAGCCGATGGACGCGCAGGACTTTAGCGCCCAGCTCGCGCAGTTCAGCACACTCGAGCAGATCACCAACGTCAACGACAACTTGAAGGAGATCAAGACCTTCGAGCAGGCGCTCAGCAATTCCTCGGCGCTTGGCCTCATCGGCAGGCAGGTCGACGCGCCCGGCAACACCGTGGATCTTGCAGGGGGCCAGCCGGCCTCCCTCAGGTACGTGCTCGGCGCCGAGGCGAGCCGGGTGAGCGTCGAGATCTTCGACGTTTCCGGCCGCCTGATCAACACCCTGACCTTAGGCCAGCAAGGCGCGGGCGCACAGCTGGCGGCGTGGACGGGCAGCGACGGTTCGGGCAACCCGGCACCGCCCGGCGCCTACACCTTCAGGGTGCGCGCCGAGGATGGCAATGGCAACCTGGTGAGCGCGGTGACACTCGGCCAGGGGCTGGTCACCGATGTCCTGTTCGATAACGGCCAGGCCTTTGCCAAAGTCAACGGGGCGATCATCCCGGTCAATGAAATTATACGTGTTGGGATTTAACATTCACCACTGCAAGGAGAGAGCGATATGTCATTAATCACATCGTTATACACGGGGGTCTCGGGCCTTTCGGGCAACAGCCAGGCCATGAACGTCATCGGCAACAACATCGCCAACGTCAACACCGTCGGCTTCAAGGGCAGCTCTGCGGTGTTCAGCGACGTGTTCGGCGCGATTCTCACCAACGGCCCTGTTGTCAGCCAGCTCGGCCTCGGCACGCGCATGCAGGGCATTCTACCCTCATTCGCGCAGGGCTCGTTCGAGACCACCACCAACGCCCTCGACCTGGCGGTGGACGGTTCGGGCTTCTTCGTCGTCAACAACGGCACCGGCAACTTCTACACCCGCGCCGGCCAGTTCCGCTTGAACGCCGACGGCCTGGTGCAAACCATCAGCGGCGAAATATTGCAGGGCTTCCAGTTCACCAATGGCGTCGCCTCCACCACGCTGTCCGATGTCGATCTTTCGAGCGCGCAGTCGGCGCCGGTGGCCTCCACCGAGTTCACCCTGGGCGCCAACCTCGACGCCGACGCGCAGACCGGCGACACCTTCACCTCGCCGATCACCCTCTTCAATTCGCTGGGCTCGCAAGTGACCCTCGACATCACCTTCACCAAGGCCGCCGCCGTCAACACCTGGGACTACGTGGCGACCTCGAGCCTCGGCACCGTCACCGGCGGCGCCATCGGCAGCGTCACCTTCGACGGCTCCGGGCAGTTGACCCAGGTCAACGGCGGCGCGGCGGCCGACATTCCCATCACCATCGATTACGGCGGAGTGGCGGTGACGCAGGTGGTGAACTGGGATCTCGTCGACGGCGCGGGCGCAACCAACGGCGACTTCACCGGCTTCGCCGCCAACTCGGTGAACAATTTTGTCGTGCAGGACGGCTTCACCTCGGGCACCCTGCTCGCGCTTTCGGTGGACAACAACGGCGTCATCAACGGCCTGTTCAACAGCGGCCAGTCGGAAGCGCTGTACCAGGTGGCCTTGGCGGATTTCCTCGCGCCCACCGGGCTTTCGCGCCTGGGGCGGAACCTGTTCGCCGAATCCGGCCAGAGCGGCCAGCCCAACATCGGCGTCGCCAACACCGGCCGCTTCGGCCAGGTGCTCGGCAACTCGCTCGAGCTTTCAAACGTCGACCTCGCCACCGAGTTCGTGCGCATGATTCAGACGCAGCAGGCCTTCCAAGCGAGCGCGCGCGTCATCACCACGACAGACGACCTGCTCACCGAAGCGGTGAACCTGGCGCGTTGATGGATTCAGGT